>CALFOB010000028.1 GCA_937919125.1 uncultured Micrococcales bacterium
TACGAGTTCTTCAATACTTCCGACATCAGCAACTGCGCGGTCACGTGCGTAACCAGTTACTTCAATTCCTTTGTTGCGAAGACGGGTACGCATGTTGCCACCCATTTTTCCTAGGCCAATTAGTCCAATGTGCATTTGTTGCCTTTCGATGTTGATGCTTTTGTTTAGCGCTTTAGCATGTTCGGGTTTAGAAGGTACCGATATGTGTCAGGCGAAGCTGCATCTTTGGAGGTTTGGCTTGACATGATGATAGGTCCAGGGCGAGACGGGTCTCTCTGGTTTTTTGTGAATTCAATTTTCACAAATTCGCTTGTGATCTGAGATAGACCATCGTGGAACAACCAAGGCTTAAATCTCAAGCTAGTTGGGTTTCCGTTAAGAGTTGCTTGAACAGTTTCAGAAGCGTTGTTCTCTGAACTTGTTGAATCTAGATTTACAGCACCTTCTTCGAATGCGTAACGAATAGTGTCTTCAGATTCATTTACAACAAGTTCAACACGACGAGTTGCATCGATTAGATCTTGTTTGTTGATAACAACTGACTCTTCAAGATTGGTTGGGAAGTACTGATCGATGTCAGGGTAGTTTTCAATGTTTAGAACAACTGTTGTGACAATTCTGTTCTTAGCTTGGAAAGCAACCATGCCACCATCAGGTGCGATTGAAATACTTACTTCACCTAGATTTGAGAAAGTCTTTTCAATGTCTTGCATTGTTTTGGTTAGAACAACCGCTGATGTTTCATCAGGAACATTCTTACCTAGCCACTGAACCTGGCAACGAGCAATTCTGTTTGGATCTGCAGCTGTGAAAGTAACTGATGTGTCAGTAGCTCTTAGCTGAATACCTTTTTGGAATGGCCTAGTTGAATCTTTAGCTGAAGCAACTGAAACTCTTCTAATTGCAGAGATGAATGCATCTCCGTCGATAGTTCCATTCACTGGTGGAATTGGAGGAAGAGTTGGGTACTGCTCGATTGGAAGTGTCGCTAATTCAAACTTTGAAGTGCCACAAGTTAGTACTGCTTTTGTGCCATCAATAACGAAAGTAACTGGCTGGTTTGGAAGACGTCCGATGATTTCGTTTAGTAGACGACCTGAGACAAGAGCTGTTCCGGACTGATCTACGTTTGCTACAACATCTGTTTGAGCTGAAACATCGTGGTCAAAAACAGAGATTTGTAGTGAGTTTGCATCAGCAACCAATCTCATTCCCGATAGAACCTGGGATGTAGGTTTTGACTGAAGCATACGAGCTGCGAAAGCTACTGCTTCTGCGAGCACATCTCTGTTGACCTGGAACTTCACAGTTCACCTTTCGTGGGGATTACTTGGTTAATCTTGGCATAAAACTCAGTCACCATTGGTACAAAGCACAACCCTAAGAGTTATGGCCTTTCAATTCTTTAATTCTTTAATCTTTAATAGTCTTATTAACACCTGTGGATAATGTGGATAACCCTGTTAATACCTTTCATTTGACCTGAACTACATGGTTGCAACTTGTATACACATCTGGGGATAACCCTGTTAATAACTTATTGAGTTGTGGAATCAAAATTCTTAGCTAACAAGCTGGCTTAGGTTACTAACAGAAATAGGGGTTTATTACACAGGTTATGAACAGGCGATGTTGAAAACTTTTTACTTCAAACCTGACATGATGTCGGTCACAAAGTTGTAGATAGATCTACGTTCCTTCATAAGGTCACCGACCTTCTTGATCGCATACATAACTGTGGTGTGGTCTCTACCACCAAAAAGAGCTCCAATTTTAGGAAGAGACATGCTTGTCTTTTCTCTACAGAGGTACATAGCAATCTGTCGTCCAGTAACAATTGCCTGTGACCTGGACTTACCAAAAAGCTCTTCCTGGGTGAGTTTGAAGTAGCTGCAAACAGCCCGGACAATTTCCATAGGAGCGATGCTGTTGCCATCTTCACCCAATGGGACAACGTCCTTCAGAACGGCCTGGACCAATGGCATATCGATCTGAGTTCTGTTTAGAGCTGCGAAGGCGGTAACTCGGATAAGAGCTCCTTCAAGTTCACGAATGTTGGATGAAATACGAGCAGCCATGTAGTCCAAGATTTCATCACTGACGCGGATCTTGTCGTTTTCAGCCTTCTTGCGAAGGATAGCGATTCTAGTCTCGAGTTCAGGTGCTTGAATGTCGGTCATTAGACCCCATTCGAACCTGCTTCTCATACGCTCATCAAAACTGTTTAGAAGCTTAGGAGAGACATCGCTAGTGATAACTACCTGCTTGCCTTGCTCGTGCAATGCATTGAAAGTAGCGAAGAAGGACTCCTGAGTTTCCTTCTTACCTTGAAGGAACTGGATGTCATCGATCAGTAGAACGTCTACCTGGCGGTATTTTGACTGGAAGTTGAAGCTCGTGTTGGTTTGGATCGCATTGATGAAGTCATTTGTGAAAACTTCACTGGAAACATAGCGAACCTTCTTGCCTGGCCAGTACTGCTGTACATAGTTACCAATAGCGTGAAGAAGGTGGGTCTTACCAAGACCGGAGTTTCCATAGATAAACAGCGGGTTGTAGGCGTTTGCTGGCACTTCAGCTACAGCGAAAGCGGCTGCGTGAGCGAATCTGTTGGAGCTTCCCTGAACAAAACTCTCGAATGTATAGCGAGGGTTTAGCCTTGATGATCCATCGGTTGGTTGTGAATTATCAGTTGATGAGTAGACAGGCACCGCTGTTTCAGGCTCTTCTTCAATCTCAAGCTCTGCCTGCTGACTAGCGGTAAAAGCAAGAGTAAGCTCTGGGTTGACCACAATACCGATGTTTGTAGGAGCTTCATCTAATCCAACGGTTGAAAGGGTTTCAAGCAAAGGCTGCTTGATTCTTTGCTCAATGATTCCGCGGGTCATCTCATTGGCGACCTGCAAATAGAGAGTTTCACCTAAAACACCCTGGACCGAGATCAGATTAACGAAACCAAGTAGCTGGTTGGTGATGCGTTCGTCCTCTCTGAGTTTAGAGACGACGTCTTGCCACTGTTCAGTGGTAATTCCGCTTATCTCTGGCATGGTTTTCTCTCAAAGGTCATTGTTTTACTGGTCTTCATCTAGTTTTCCACAACTGACTCCACAGATATTAACACCTGTGGAAAACCTGTGCATAACTCCAACATTGTGTGTTTTTGAGTCTGTGGAAAACTATCTCTAAGTATTCAACTGCCTAAGTGATTGAAATTGCAAATCGAAAACCGAAAATTTTTGACTTTAATCCAAAATGTTATGAAAAACGTGCATTTTGATCCTCAACAGAATTCAAAAATATTGATTAAAACTTTTTGGATATAACTTGACCAGAGCCCTGATATTGCCGTAAGTTTAACAGGTTGCTCGGCATTGGGTTCGCCGGGTACTAGCTAACTTCACTTTCGACGTGGACCCACAAAAAGTTTTGGAGTAACACCTAATGAGCAAGCGTACTTTCCAACCAAACACCCGCCGTAGAGCAAAGACCCACGGCTTCCGTCTTCGCATGAAGACTCGCGCTGGCCGCGCTATCCTTGCAGCTCGTCGCCGCAAGGGCCGCACCGAACTGTCTGCGTAGTTTCTTTTGCTGGCTCGAGAGAACCGGCTTACAAGGGCCGAGGATTTTCGAACAACCATGAGATCTGGTCGCAAAATAGTTGGCGACAGCATGGTTATCTATCTAAAAAGCGAAGCACAATCTAATTCAGCACGTTTTGGTTTTGTCGTATCTAAATCTGTGGGATCAGCCGTCGAAAGAAATCGCACAAAAAGAAGACTTAGATCAGCTGTTAGAAATAGCCTGGCGGAATTTCAGAGCGGACAGTCTCTAGTTGTTAGAGCTTTACCAGCAATCAAGAACAGTACATGGCAAGAGTTAGAAGCAGAACTCAAGGAATGTGTGGCTGCAGCTAACAAACAGGTCAATAAGTAAGAGTTGTTAATAAGGTAAACAAATGAAAGCTCTATTGGTAAATCTCTGGTTAGTGCCAAGAAATGCCTTCATTGCTTTCATCGTTGTATGGAGAAAGATCATTTCTCCTTTGTATGGAGATGTTTGTCGTTTCTACCCTTCATGCTCTGCTTACGGTTTAGGCTCTATACAACAGCATGGTTTGGTAAAAGGCTCTGTTCTAACAACCTGGCGAATACTCAGATGCAACCCTTATTCAAAGGGTGGTGTGGACGAGGTTGCTCCAGGGCCTAAATGGTTTGGGATAAGTAAGCACGGGTTTGTGTTTGCTCAGCTCGCAACAGTTTCAATAGATAAGGATAAGTAAATGGATATTTTCGCAATCATCCTCTGGCCTTTCAAGTGGGTCATCGAGGCTATTTTGGTGACCTTCCACAGTGTCTTGACCACTCTAGGTCTACCTGAAGGCTCAGGAGTCACATGGGTTGCATCCATTGTCGGATTGGTTCTAGTTGTAAGAGCAGCTCTAATCCCTTTGTTTGTAAAGCAGATTAAGTCTCAGAGATCTATGTACATCCTGCAGCCTGACCTTCAGAAGCTTCAGAAGAAGTACAAGGGTAAGACCGACAGAGACTCTCGCGAGAAGATGGCTAAAGAGCAGATGGCTCTATACAAGAAGCACGGCTCAAGCCCATTCGCCTCTTGCCTCCCTCTACTAGCTCAAATGCCAGTGTTCTTCTCACTTTTCACAACCCTTCAGGAAGCTCAGCACGAGAAGCCAGGTGTTGGTCTGCTTACCCAAGAGCTTTCAGAGTCTTTCGCTAAGTCAACATTCCTAGGTGCGAGCCTTTCAGAGACTTTCCTAACTGCTACAAGCACATCAGTGCAGATCATTGCAGCAATCATGATCGTTCTAATGACTGGTTCTCAGTTCATCACCCAGAAGCAGATCATGGCTAAGAACCAGAACCCTGATGCTCAGAACTCACAGTTCGCTCAGACCCAGAAGATCATGCTTTACGCGTTCCCGGTAATCTTCTTGATCTCAGGTATCTCATTCCCACTAGGTGTGCTTATCTACTGGCTAGTATCTAACTTCTGGACCATGGGTCAGCAGTACTACGTCATCAAGCGCATGCCAACCCCGGGCTCTATTGCCCACAACGAACGTCAAGCTAAGTTGATCAAAAAGGGAAAAATTAGCAACGAAACCCCAGCGGCAGAAGTTGAAGCCGCTCCACCAGCCCAGCGCGTTCAGCCAGTTTCTAAGGCCAGAGCCAAGAAAAAGCCGAACGGCAAGAAGTAGGACAAATGTCAGAGCAGAACGAAACAACAGAGACCCAAGAAGTAGTCGAAGAGGCTACTGAGGCTAAAACCTCGATTAAGGACCTTGAGGAAGAAGGCGAAGTAGCCGCCGATTACCTTGAGGAACTCCTAGACATCTTCGACCTTGACGGCGACATCAACATCGACGTCAGACAGGGCAGAGCGTATCTAGAAGTTACAGCTGACGAAGAAAGCAACCTAAGACTGGTATCTCACCCAGATACAGTTGAGGCACTGCAGGAACTAACCCGTATTGCTGTTCAGACCAAAACCCAGTCATTTAGCCGTCTAATCATTGACATTGCTGGCTCAAGACAGGTTCGTTTGGATGCATTGACCAGACTGGTCAACAAGGCAATCGACAAGGTTAAGGACACAAACGCTCCTGTGGCCCTAAAGCCAATGAGCTCTTATGACCGCAAAATCTCTCACGATTTGATCGCCGAGGCTGGACTAATTTCCCAGTCTGAAGGCGAAGGCAAAGAACGCCACATTGTGGCAAAGCCTGCCGAATAGTTTCACGTGAAACATTCAGCCAGGGCTTAGGTCCTGGCTTTTTGTTTAGCCCAACAGATTGGAGTGCCTCATGGCTAACCTCGACGAGAACATCGACTACACCCCAGAGGCTGAGCCTAAGGAAGCCTTAGAGGTCTACGGCCCATACATCAACCAGGCTAGACAGTACTTTGATCTCCTTGTACGAGACGGAGACCTTCTAGGCCTAATCGGCCCTAGGGAACTACCCAAGCTCTGGTCTAGACACATACTCAACTCAGCCGTTGTCGCTGACTTGGTTGAAGACGGGCAGCTCGTGGCAGATGTCGGTTCTGGAGCAGGATTCCCTGGAATCCCAATGGCAATTCTGAAGCCAAATGCGAACTTCGTGCTCATTGAGCCTATGGAAAGACGAGCCAAATGGCTGGCCGAGGTAGTAGTTCCAACTCTCGGTTTAGAGAATGTACAAGTACTAAGAGGCAGAGCCGAAGAAGCTCCTTTGAGAAACTACGATGTGACGACAGCTAGAGCCGTGTCTGCCCTTCCTAAGTTGCTCCGAATGCTGGTACCTTTGACAGTCCCCGGCGGTCAGGTTTTGGCTATGAAGGGATCCAAGGCTCAGGATGAAATAGAGGAATCTAAGTCTTTGGCAAAGAAACTCAAACTGGATAGTTTCGAGATTGTCACAGTTGGGGAAAATCTTCTAGTTGACCCAAC
>CALFOB010000029.1 GCA_937919125.1 uncultured Micrococcales bacterium
AGGATGATAGGACCAACCGAATTACCGGAAGGGCTAGAGATAGCCGCCTAGTTCATATTGATTGGCCTATTGGACTTGATGTTCCAAAACCTGGAGATCTAGTTTGGGCAACTGTTGTTGATGCGAAACCTTACTTCCTAATCGCAGACGCAGGAGAAACCCCAGAAGTTAGAAGGACAATCGCGGGTGATGCCTACGACCGAGCACAAGCCGAGAGCTGTGCAGTTCCTGGTACATCAGCTGTTCCTAAAAAAGGAACCATAGGTCTTAGCGTTCAAGTTAAAGTTTCTGAATAGTTTATGAACTCCTCAACGCGTCCTGAACTGCTCTGTATTGTTGGCCCAACTGGTTCCGGCAAAAGCAATTTAGCAATCAACATAGCTTTAGAACTAGCCAAATCTGGAATCAAAGCAGAAATAGTAAATGCCGATTCCATGCAGTTCTATAAAGGAATGGATATTGGAACTGCCAAGGTTCCAGTTGATGAGAGATTCGGTATCAAGCACCACATGCTTGACTGGATAGAAATTGCAGAAGAAAATACTGCTGCCAGGTATCAGATTGAGGCCCGAAAAGTCATCTCTGATCTCCGAGCTGAAGGAAGCCTTCCGATAGTCGTTGGTGGATCTATGCTCTACATCGCAGCACTGATAAATACTTTTGAATTCCCTGGCAGAGATGAAGCTCTGAGGGCTCAACTTGAGCAAGATCTCATCGACTTGGGTTCAGTTGCAATGCATAAAAGACTAGAGCTCTTAGACGAGACTGCAGCGAGTCGAATTGAACCTCAGAACGGTAGACGTATTGTTCGTGCTCTCGAAATTGTGATGATCACGGGAGAACCTTTCGCGGCTTCTCTTCCAGATCAGTTTGAGTCTTTCCTTCCTGTTTTGGAAATAGGTCTGAACTCAGCCAGAGAGCACTTAGTTGAGCGACTAGCAGAACGAGTCAGGGGAATGTGGGCTTTAGGTCTGGTTGATGAAGTGAGGTCTTTGGAATCCAAAGGCATCAGAGACTCTAAGACTGCTAGCCAAGCTATTGGCTATTCTCAGGCCCTAGCAAGCATTGATGGCAGGCTCACTGAGGAAGAAGCTATTGCTGAAACTACCTTGCTAACTCAAAGG
>CALFOB010000030.1 GCA_937919125.1 uncultured Micrococcales bacterium
AAAAGAGTTTGGATAAGAAGCAAATCTGTGGCGACTAGAGCACTCAGTCTTTCTATAGCTCCAAGAGCAGTTTGAAAGTTTGTGACCTCTTGAACTCCACCGTCAATTAGAAATGTAAAAATTACCCAGAGGATGCTCAGCCAGCCGAGAGATTCAAGGATGTCCTGAGCTCTGAGGAATTGACGAAACTTTTTCTGCCCAAGTTTGCCTTTTTTATTAGGCTCGACCAAGATAAGCGGACGCCTTGTGGCTGCTATTTCTTGGGCTGAATCAATGCTTGTCATAGTCCAAGTTTGGCTGACTTTTCTGGATTATTCCTGAATGGTTCCTGAATTCCATCTCCGAAGTCAAGAGTCAAGAATGAGTGCTCAAAGGATAAAAAGACTGTTTTTGCGAACCGATGGAGATGAATGAACCATCCTGCTAGGGGTAAGGTAAAGCCATGACTGACCTACCTATTACAAGAGTGTTCACAGATTCATTCGGCGTTGAAATTACCTATTACGTTTGGCCTGTTGCTAAACCCAAGGCTGTAATTCAAATTGCCCACGGTCTTGGAGATCACGGCAGAAGATATGACCACGTCGCTAAAGCACTAAATGATGCTGGCTATTCTGTGTATGCAGATGACCACAGAGGCCATGGAGTCACAGGTCAAAAACAAGTTGCAAGCGGTCAAACAAAAACTTTAGGAAACCTAGGTCCTGGTGGAATCAAAGCTGCCTTCGAACAAGTGCATGAATTTAGCAATCTAATCAAAGATGAGAACCCAGGCGTGAAACTTGTTCTTATCGGACACTCTTACGGCTCATTCATTGCTCAAAAGTTGGTGAACCAATACTCATATGAATACGATGCCGTTGTTCTTTCAGGTTCAACATTGTTAGTGCCTGGTGTGCTTGGTGCAGGCGCATTTAATAAGAAGTGGGATAAAGAGCCAGGTGCTACTGGTTATGAGTGGTTGAGCAGAGACAAACAAGTTGGTCTTGACTTCGTCGCAGACAAGCACACTTTCTATGCAGCAGCAGCAAAAGTATTTGGAATCCCAAATGCAATTCAACTTTTCTTCACACCGAGTAAGAAAATCAACAAAGAACTTCCACTACTTATTCAAGCTGGAAGCGATGACCCAATCGGCGGTGAGCGTGGAAACCAGATGCTCGCTAACACATACAGAAATAAGTCAGAGCTTGAAAACGTCACCGCAATCATTTACCACGACGCAAGACATGAGATCTATAACGAGATCAATAAGGATGAGATTATTCATGACCTCATCGGGTTTATCAAAGAGAACGTCGCTTAGTTCAATTCTTTGGAGAGTTGATGATGTGTCTCTGGATGCGTCTTCATGTACTTCACTGTGTAAGGGCAAACAGGCCATACCTTGCCTAGGTTATGTGCGTCAATGTCTGCTAAAGCCTCACGGGTCAAGATAGCTGCATAGTTCTTACCCTGGTGTGCAGGGTCCACTTCTGTGTGGGTAATCTCTAGAACTCCATCAATATCCACATAGTCAACTAGGCCAACTCTCTCTTCGCCTAGCCAGATCTCATAGCGGGATTGTTCCTTATTGTGCAAAACATGTGGGTTCATGATGTTAATCTCTTTCTGTGCAGAACAATTCTAAATACCGAGTTATCCAGGGCGATAACCTTGCTGTTCTGCAGTCTATGCCTGATGAAAGCATTCAGCTTATATATGTTGACCCTCCTTTTAATACAGGAAGGGTTCAATCAAGGGGAAGTTCTAAAACTACAAGAACTGAGACTGGTAACCGCATTGGCTTCAAAGGGCAGCGCTACGAGATAGTCAAAGAAACAATCCTTAGCTATGACGATGAGTTCAAGGACTACTGGGGTTTTCTAGAGCCAAGACTTGAACAAGCTTGGCGTCTACTAAATGAAACTGGGACCCTATATCTTCACCTTGACTATCGTGAAGCCCACTACGCCAAAGTACTACTAGACGCACTATTCGGCAGAGAGTGCTTTCTGAATGAAATCATTTGGGCTTATGACTATGGAGGCAAAGCTAAGTCTCGTTGGCCAGCTAAGCACGACACGATTCTTGTTTATGTAAAGAACCCAGATAAGTATTACTTCAACAACGAAAGTGTTGATCGTGAACCATACATGGCTCCCGGTCTAGTAACTCCAGAAAAAGTTGCCAAGGGTAAACTACCAACGGACGTTTGGTGGCACACCATCGTTTCGCCAACCGGTAAAGAGAAGACCGGTTACCCAACACAAAAGCCTCTAGGAATTCTTAGAAGAGTTATCCAGGCAAGTAGTAAAGAAAATGATTTAGTTCTTGATTTCTTTGCCGGTTCTGGAACAACTGGAGCAGCAGCAGCTGAACTAGGTAGAAACTTTATTCTGATAGATCAGAACCCTGAATCGATTGCTGTAATCAAAGATAGATTCAGTGCCTTGCCAGTTGTCTTTGAGACTTTCTAGTTTCATCTTGACTAAGCGATAAAACAATCACAATTGTTAGCAATGTAAGAATGCTTGCAACCGCCAAAGCCATGCCGTAGTTGTGTGCACCAGGTCTTGAGATTAACTGATACATCAACACGGGAATTGTGGCTTGATCACCGAAGGTGAGCAGGCTAGCAACACCAAACTCACCTAGTGAAACTAAAGCACTGAATGCAACAGCTGTTCTCATAACCGGTCTTAGTAATGGGTAGTCAACATTTCTAAAAAGCTGAAGAGCGTTAGCACCATCGGTCATCGCTTGTTCTCTGGTGTTAGCTTCAACAGATAAAAGGCTTGGGTAAACAATTCGAACTACAAGTGGAATTGCAAAAACTGATTGCACAAGTGGAACAAGAATCCAACTACTCAGTAGCCAAGATAAATCCCCGGTGAGAGTAATGAGATATCCAACACCGATAACTACTGATGAAATACCTATCGGCAACAGGAATGCTGCATCAAGAGAAATTCCTAGAAAGTCTGTCTTTCTGCGGTGACGCTTTCTTGCTTGCTCAGCGAGCAAGAAAGCAACCAGCACACCTAGAAGTATTGAAACAAGCGTTGAAACAGCAAGATTGCGTAAAGAGTTCAGAGCCGCGTCGAAGAATGTGATGTTGAGTAGATCTCTTGCACCTCTGGTATCTAATAGACCAAAGTTCTCAAAAGTGAAAGTCACAGTTGGGGACATAAATGCTTTGCTAATTACAAGAATCAATGGAATTACAACAAGCAAGCTAATTACAAGAAAACTGAATATTGCCGCTGGAGCATCTCTTTTGTCTAGTCTCTTGGACTTGGAGAATGTTGGTGTAAAACTAAGGGGATTAGTGCCACCCCAACGGCTAACTGTGAAGGCAACTAAACAGAAAGCAATCTGAAGTAGAGCTAGTAGAGCTCCATGAGCAAAGTCCAAGCGCTCTAATACAGAGATAGAAATGGCTGTTTCAAGGGTATTTACTTGGCCGCCACCAAGGCTCAGAACTATTCCATAGGAAGAAGCACAGTAGAGCATGATGATTGCACTTGAGGCTCTAATTGAACTCTTTAGCTGGGGTAGAGACACCTTTATAGCTGTTCTGAAGCGACCTGCTCCTGACACCTCAGAGGCTTCTTCAGTTGATTTCAACAGTGTTTGCCACTGGGAGCCAATGT
>CALFOB010000031.1 GCA_937919125.1 uncultured Micrococcales bacterium
CTCACTTGCACCTGGTTCAAAGGTTGTTACCGAATACTTCGATAAGGCTGGACTGACAGCTGATCTGAATGGTCTTGGTTTCGACCTTGTTGGATATGGCTGCACAACCTGTATTGGAAACTCAGGTCCTCTTGATGCAGAGATTTCAGAGGCTGTGAACAAGAATGACTTGGCTGTGACCGCTGTTCTTTCAGGTAACAGAAACTTCGAAGGTCGTATCAACCCAGACGTGAAGATGAACTATCTGGCTTCTCCACCACTAGTGGTTGCTTATGCTCTTGCTGGAACCATGGACTTCAACTTTGATACTCAAGCTCTAGGTAAAGACAAAGAAGGCAAGGATGTTTTCCTAGCTGACATCTGGCCAACACCTGATGAAGTTCAAGCAACCATCGATTCAACAATCGACTCTGACATGTTCAACAGACAGTATGCAGGTGTGTTCGAGGGTGATGAGAGATGGAAGTCTCTTCCAACTCCAACCGGAGATACCTTCAGCTGGGATTCAAAGAGCACATATGTAAGAAAGCCACCTTACTTTGAGGGAATGAGCATGACTTCTTCTCCAGTAGTTGACTTTCACGATGCTCGTGTTCTAGCCAAGCTAGGGGATTCTGTAACAACAGATCACATTAGCCCTGCAGGTTCTATCAAGGCTGATTCACCAGCTGGAAAGTACCTTGCTGAGAACAATGTTTCTCGTGTTGATTTCAACTCATATGGTTCAAGACGTGGAAACCATGAAGTAATGATTCGTGGAACATTTGCGAACATCAGATTGCGTAACCAGCTACTTCAAGATGTTGAAGGTGGCTACACCAGAGACTTCACAACAGCGGATGGTTCACAAAGCTTTATCTATGACGCATCAAGCAATTACCAAGCTCAAGGAACATCTCTAGTAATCCTTGCTGGTAAAGAATACGGTTCAGGATCATCTAGAGACTGGGCTGCCAAGGGAACTGCTCTTCTCGGTGTGAAGGCTGTTATTGCAGAGAGCTTTGAGCGCATCCACAGAAGCAACCTGATTGGTATGGGAGTTCTTCCTCTTCAGTACCTTCCAGGTCAGACTGCAGAAACTCTTGGTCTTGATGGAACAGAGTCATTCTCAATCACAGGTGTTACTGCCCTCAATGATGGAGTGACTCCAAAGACTCTAAAGGTAGAAGCAACACCAACAACACACAGTGCTGCAGGTAAGCAAGCAATCACATTTGAAGCTGCTTTGCGTATTGATACTCCTGGTGAGGCTGACTATTACAGACACGGCGGAATTTTGCAGTACGTCCTCAGAAGTTTGGTGGCCTAGTTGTCAATTCTTGAATCAATTCAATCTCCAGATGATCTGAAGAAACTTTCTGTTCCTCAGACCAAGGAGCTTGCTCAAGAGATTCGTGAATACTTGATTGAGACCATCACTTCAACAGGTGGACACCTTGGTCCAAACCTAGGCGTTGTTGAACTTACTCTTGCTATTCACCGAGTATTTGATTCACCTAGTGACAGCATCATCTTTGACACTGGTCATCAGTCATACGTTCACAAACTAGTAACTGGTAGAACTGATCTCTCTGGAATTAGAACTAAGGGAGACATCGCCGGTTATCCGCAGCGATCCGAGTCAGTTCACGACGTTGTGGAATCTTCACACGCGTCATCATCTCTGTCCTGGGCTGATGGAATTTCAAGAGCTTACAGACTTACTGGTCAAACAGAACGTGCAGTTGTTGCTGTTATCGGTGATGGAGCTCTAACCGGTGGTATGGCTTGGGAAGCACTAAATAACATCACTGATGACAACGATAGAAACCTTGTGATTGTTGTTAACGACAATGGTCGTTCATACGCTCCAACCATT
>CALFOB010000032.1 GCA_937919125.1 uncultured Micrococcales bacterium
ACATTCCTTGCCTTGCTTGGTATTGGACTAAGCCCCCAAAGAGTATCAAGGCTCAAAGAAGAGTATTTAGGTGACGCGGATGCCGACAAGAGTGCTAAACGAACTGCTACCAAGAGAGCTTTGCAAAGCTACATTGCAATAAGTAACCTAAATGCTCTTGCCCTTTTTCTATTAGGAGCCTCAGGAGTTATTGCTACTTTGAAGTCGACGTGGCTATGGGCCACTTACTTGGTGTTAGTTATCTTCTTCACTTCCGCCATCCCGAGCGAATTAAGTTTTTCTTCGAGAGCGTTCAAACTTTATCGACTGGTTCTAGCCGCTCTTGTGATTGTTGCCTGCGGTTACTCTTTCGCTTACGAGAACCTGAATCAATATCCACAATTATTCGGATTGTATTCATACCTTGGAAACTATCCATTGATACTCCTGGGTTCAATTGCATTGGTTGCATTGCCGGCTCTACTGATTTCAAGTTACAAGTCCTCTGATAAGTGGAGCTATGTTCAGCAGGTTTGGTACGTCATTGCAACGCTTGTCATTTTCTCGAGTAGCTACTGGTTCAATCAGGTTGCTCCAGAAACTTTCCTTTGGATGTTGATTGATCTAATGCTTGCAATAACTGTGTTTATAGTCAGCGGAATAAAAAGAAAACCCGCCTTGGCACAAAGCCAAGACGGGAAATTCTTTTCAGTGAAGAAGATTACTTAAGGGTAACCTTTGCACCAGCAGCTTCTAGAGCAGCCTTAGCCTTCTCTGCAGTCTCCTTGTTAGCACCCTCAAGAACGGTTGCTGGAGCGCCGTCAACAACGGCCTTTGCTTCGCCTAGACCTAGGTTAGTTAGTGCACGCACTTCCTTAATAACCTGGATCTTCTGGTCGCCAGCAGCTTCTAGAACTACATCAAATGAGTCCTTCTCTTCTGCTGCGTCTGCGCCGCCACCTGCTGCAGGTGCAGCAGCAACAGCTACTGGAGCTGCTGCGGTAACTTCGAATACTTCTTCGAACTTCTTAACGAACTCTGAAAGCTCGATAAGTGATAGTTCCTTGAAGGCTTCAATTAGCTGGTCTGTAGTCAGCTTTGCCATGTGTATCTCCTTGTTTTAGTTTGTGAAACTTTGGGTTTGGTTATGCAGCTTCTTGCTTCTGACGCAAAGCGTCGACTGCGCGAGCAGCCTGAGCAAGAGGTGCCTGGAACATGTATGCTGCACCGAATAGTGAAGCCTTGAAAGCATTGGCGGCCTTGGCCAGCAATACTTCGCGAGATTCAAGATCAGCAAGCTTGGTAACCTCTGCAGGTGTAAGAGCGGCTCCATCGAAGAAACCTGCCTTTACTACTAGCAGTGGGTTTGCCTTAGCGAAATCACGCATTGCTTTGGCAACAGAGACTACGTCTCCGCTAACAAATGCCACTGCGCTAGGACCCTGGAAGTGACCGTCAAATGCGGTAACTCCTGCGTTCTTAGCTGCAATGGATAGCAGTGTGTTCTTTGCTACGGCGTAAGTTGCATCCGCACTGATTGAACGGCGCAGCTCTTTAAGCTGTGCCACAGTGAGTCCGCGGTACTCGGTGAGCAGAACAGCAGCTGAACTCTGGAATAGACCAGTTAGTTCGGCGACTGAGGCTTGCTTGTCCGCCATGGCGCTCCTTATATCTGTGATGCCGGTAGCCCTCAGGTCTTAAAACGAAAAAGCTCTGGCGCAAATGACCAGAGCTAGAAAAATCTAATTCAGTTCACCTGCGCTGGATGCCGCTTCATTTAGCGGACCTTCGTCGAAACATGCAAAACCTCTGATAAATCAATGGATTTGCCTGCACCGAAACCGGCGGTCTTTGGCTTCCCCTAGTTTAGCCTGAAACC
>CALFOB010000033.1 GCA_937919125.1 uncultured Micrococcales bacterium
AGTGATACTCATAGAAGTCTCTAAGTTGAGGATCCATGTCTGTTTGCTTTTCCCATGCTTCAGGAATCATCATCATCATTGCGTGAGGCAAAGATCTACCTGATTGCACAAGTAGTTCAAGGACTTCATCGAATGAAGCAGAGTCGCTACCACCAGGAGTGATGATTGGCTTCAACTGGTCAAGATCTTTTAGAAGTGGAGAATCTAGTCGTGACTCTCTGGCCTTCATCCAGTTGCGGTTTCCCTTAACTGTGTTGATTTCACCGTTATGGGCAATCATTCTGAATGGATGCGCCAGTGGCCATGAAGGGAAAGTGTTTGTTGAGAATCTTGAGTGAACAAGAGCTAGCTTAGATTCGAACTTCTCGTTGCTTAGATCTGGAAAGAACGGCTCAAGCTGAAGTGTTGTGACCATTCCCTTATAGACAATTGTCTTTGCAGAAAGAGATGGATGGTAAACGGATAATTCTCTCTCAGATCTCTTTCTAAGGAAGTAGAGTTCTCGTTCTAAATCTGCATCACTCAAGTTTGATGCTGCCGCAACAAAAACCTGAACAATTTGTGGCATAGCTTCGCGAGCTAAATCTCCAAGAACGTTTGGTTGCGTTGGAACAGCTCTAAGACCTAGAAGCTTTAGTCCTCGATCAGCAGCGATCTTGGCAAATGATGCCTCAAAGTTTCGGTTGTCGTCATCAAGACCCAAGAAGACAAGTCCTGCACCATATGAACCAACGCTAGGTAGTTCGAAGTCAACGACAGATCTAAAAAATTCGTCCGGAATTTGAGTGATGATTCCAGCACCATCTCCTGTGCCAGCATCCGAACCAACTGCACCTCGGTGCTCTAAGTTACGAAGAGCATTTAGTGCTGTTTCGATGATGTCGTGCCCTGCAGCACCTCGAAGGGTAGCAACCATGGCCAGTCCACAAGCATCTTTATCGCGGGCAGGGTCATATAGGCCTGATGCTGCTGGAGCGGTATTAAACCGCTCAAACGGCGACTGACCAGACATGACGTACTCCATTCAAATTTGTGATGGGGACGGCAATGGCCCGAGGGTGGAAAGAGTCTAATTCTTTTTCTTTGACTTGGTCAATCCTACTTCAGTGCCCTCAACTTCGGCGGTTTGCTCAGTCTTTTCTCCCTCTGAAACCCCTTCAGAGCTGGCCTCTGAAGCTGAGTGCTCGGCTAGTTGCCTGTTGAAACGCCCAGGCAGATAACCGGTTAGTTCATCTCCTGTGTGTCTTGCTCGCTGGGCAAGGAACAGAGCCAACCCAACTAGCAATCCAACTAAGGCGGAAATCTGGTTGGTACGAAGTCCAAAGAAAATGTCACTTGGATCGAGTCTGATTGACTCAACGAAGAAACGCCCGAATGAATACCACATTAGGTATGAAGCAAACATGAGGCCCCAGCGAAGCTTGTATCTTCTCTCCAGAAGCAAAAGAACGCCTATACCAAGGAGAGACCATAGTGACTCGTAGAGGAAAGTTGGGTGGAAAGCCACGCCTTCAGGCAGACCACTCGGGTAACTTTCGTTAGAGCTAGGAATCAAGATTCCCCATGGCAAATCAGTTGGAGCGCCAAAGAGTTCATTGTTGAAGTAATTTCCCCAGCGACCTAGTGCTTGAGCAGCTAACAATCCAGGAACCAGCGCATCGGCGAAGCTTAGGAAGCGAATACCCGCAGATTCAATCTTTAGGAATTTGATGTCAACCTGACATGCAATGAAAGCGCCGATGGAACCGAAGATGATGGCTCCGTAGATTGCTAACCCACCTTCCCAAAGTCTGAAGATTGCTGTCCAGTCTTTGCCTTCACCAAAGTAGTCGTTTAGATGGGTTGCTACGTGAAAGATTCGTCCACCGATGATTCCCATCGGGACAGCCCAGATAGCGATATCAATTGCAAGACCTGCTTCCATACCTCTGGCCTTCATTCGACCTGCTGTTAGCACAACAGCAACGATGATCCCAGCGAGGATGAACAACGCATAGAAGTGAATTACCAGAGGTCCCAACTGGAAAGTTGAGATCGTTGGTGAAGGGATTGCATTTAGGAAGGACACTTACTTACCGCCTTTTAGTTGTTTTACTTTTGATTTAAGTTCTTCGACGCCACCATCACGGTAAGCCTTTATGAATACGCTTCCCACAATTGCGCCATCAGCATAGGAATTGACTTCACTAACCTGTTCTGCTGTTGAAATGCCGATACCAACACAAACTGGCACTTCTGTCTTTGTGCTCTTCACACCAGATACAACGCCTCTCGCTTTAGCATCTAAATCTTCACGAGCACCAGTGATACCCATGGTTGAAACTGCATAGATAAATCCTCGACTCAATTTCGCTACCTGATCAAGTCGTGCCTGAGAGGAAGATGGAGTGGCCATAAATACACGATCCAAACCAAGTTCATCGGAATAGTGAATCCAATCGGCAGCTTCGTCAGGGATTAGATCAGGAGTGATTAGCCCTGCTCCCCCTGCCTCCTTCAAGTCTCTTGCGAATCGCTCAACACCGTATTGCATGATTGGGTTCCAATAGCTCATCACTAAAACAGGTGTTGAAACACGTGAGGTGATTTGCCTCAGAAGGTCAAAGAACATGCTCAACTTGAACCCGTTTGTCAAAGCTTGCTCAGTTGCAACCTGAATTACCGGTCCATCCATTACAGGGTCACTGTATGGAACACCAAGTTCGAGAATGTCGATTCCAGATTCGCACATGGCTACACATGCTTCAACAGACTCGGCAACAGTAGGATAGCCAGCTGGGAAGTACCCAATCAATGCAGATTCACCCTTTTGGTCAAGGGCATGAAGGAGTTGTTCTGTTCTACTCATTTTTACTCTAGGAATCCAAAATACTTGCCTACGGTTTCCATGTCCTTATCTCCACGACCGCTTAGGTTAAGGAGAATTGACGAACCAGGCGCGAGAGTAGAACCGTACTTAATAACTCCAGCAAGCGCATGAGCTGTTTCAATAGCAGGGATGATTCCCTCTGTCTGAGAAAGAGCCTTTAGAGCCTGCATTGCTTCATCATCACTGATTCCGAAATATTGGGCTCTATTTAGATCTTTTAGCCATGAGTGCTCTGGTCCAACACCTGGGTAGTCAAGACCGGCTGAAATTGAGTGGCTTTCAATGGTCTGACCATCTTCATCTTGAAGCATGTAACTCTTCGCTCCGTGTAAGACGCCAACACGACCCTTACTAAGAGTTGCAGCATGTCTCATTGTGTCCATACCTTCGCCTGCAGCCTCAAAGCCCCAGAGTGCAACGTCTTCATCATCAAGGAAAGCGTGGAACAACCCAATGGCGTTAGAGCCACCACCAACACAAGCAGTCACAACATCAGGCAGGAATCCGATATCATCAAGCATCTGTTGACGAGCTTCTCTACCAATTACTGAATGGAAATCCCTAACGATTGTTGGAAATGGATGAGGACCTGCAACAGTTCCAAGAAGATAGTGCGTGTCATCAACATTCGCTACCCAATCTCTGAGGGCTTCGTTGATGGCATCTTTAAGAGTTCTTGAACCGGTGGTAACCGCAACCACTTCTGCTCCCAGTAACTTCATACGTGCAACGTTCAACGCCTGTCTTTGAGTGTCAACTTCGCCCATGTAAACAACACATTCGAGACCGAACAGTGCTGCTGCCGTTGCACTGGCAACACCATGCTGACCTGCACCAGTTTCAGCAATGATTCTCTTTTTACCCATGCGCTTAGCTAAAAGTGCTTGGCCTATAACGTTATTGATCTTGTGTGAACCAGTGTGGTTCAAATCTTCTCGCTTTAGAAAAACTCGGATATCTCCGGCCAAGGCAGCAAACTTTGGAACCTCAGTGATAATCGAAGGGCGACCGACATAAGTTTTGTTTAGTTCATCTAATTCAGCTGCGAATGAAGGGTCAGACTTCGCCTTGGCGTAAGTTTCTTCAAGTTGGTCAAGAGCGGCAATGAGCGATTCAGGTACGAATCTGCCACCAT
>CALFOB010000034.1 GCA_937919125.1 uncultured Micrococcales bacterium
CGCAACACCTAAATCAATTTCCCTAGATCAATCCTCAAGGATCTCTAGGGAACTGCTATCAAGAGCCTATAAGGGTCTTGGTTGTTTCATCTGAGACGTGCAAAGCATGTCTATAGAAAGGTGATGCTCCCCCAGTTTAGACGAGGTGTGAGGTTAGAGTTAGGTGTGCTGAGAAGACTAATTACTATTTCAAGACCTGTGCTTTGGGTAAACACCATTGGCACCACAATGATGGGGCTATGGCTCACAGGTTCTCTATGGAGCTGGGATGCCATTTGGCTCTTGCTCTGGGTCACTCTGCCTTTCAACCTTCTTATCTACGGAATTAACGACATCTTTGATCAGGAAACAGACAACATCAACATCCGTAAGGGTGGCTATGGTGGAGCCAAGATTGACCCTAAAGAAGTTCCTTGGATTTCTTGGGGTGTCGTAGTTCTAAATGCTCCTTTCCTAATCTTCTTTGCTCTGAACTATTCAGTTGAGGCAAACATCTGGATCTGGGCATACAGCCTTACCTTCCTCTTTTATTCAGCACCGCCAGCAAGGTTCAAGGGTCGTCCATATCTGGACTCCATCAGCAACGCTGATTACGCCTTCCCGCTAGCTATTGTTCCTCTAGCACTTGGTGAAGAACCTATTTGGTTAGCTGTCTTTGCTCTAATGGCTTGGAGCCTGGCTAAGCACACCTACGACGCAATTCAAGACATAGAAGAAGATGAGTTTGTTGGCATCAAGACAACAGCAGTTCACCTCGGTGTGAAGAAATCTCTCTTCTGGGTTGGTTTCTGGTGGTTAGTGTCAACAATCATGTTTGCCTTTGTAAACATTCCTCTAGCAATTGCTAACGGTGCATATGCCTTCTGGTTGATCAGGCTCATGGTTCAGGACAACTCTTCCGAGAATGCCAAACGTATTTATAAATACTCGGTTGCTTTCCCCTATGTGGTTGGTAGCGTTGCTGGATTCCAACTAGTTATGTTCATGGTTCTGGAGCTTCTGTAATTGAAAAAGAGCATCGTCATTGTTGGAGCTGGTTTAGGCGGGCTAACAGCTGCTGCTCTTCTATCGAAAGCAGGACACCAAGTAACAGTTCTAGAAAAGAATTCTTGGATTGGTGGCAAATCAAGACGCATTGAAGTAGCCGGTCAAAGAATTGACACAGGACCTTCACTTGTAACTTTTCCTGGTGTTTTAGAAGAGCTGTTCAATCGCTATAACAAACTTGGTAGATCAACCTCTTTCTCTATCGCAGATCTAAAACTGCAAAAGTTAGCTGAAGTTGGAACCTATTACTTCGGTAAAGAAACAGTCAACCTACCTGTTCAAGAAGGTCATCCCTGGTATCCCGCTTGGCAAAGATTCGTCAATGATCATGGTGATCTTGGTCCTGCCATTACAAAACTTTTAACTACCGATCCCCTTAGCGCAAAGACTCTTCCAGCAGTAACGGCAATCTCTAAGAACTATGGAATACATCTTTCAACTAGTTCATACCTTAAACACCTCGACTGGATGCCAGAGGGCTTAAAAGAAGTAATTGCTATCCACACACTCAATGCTGGTATCTCCCCTGAAAGAACTTTGGCTTTGTATGCAACCATGCCTGCGGTTATGGCTAAAGAGGGAATCTTTGTTCCTGAGGGTGGAGTTTACGAAATTGCTTTGGCATTAGAAAAGCTTGCTCTTGAAGCAGGAGCAACTATTAGAACAAATGTAAAGGTCACCAAAATCAGCAAAGGTTCTGTGATTGCGGATGGTGAAGAACTAAAAGCGGACTACGTAATAGGTGCAGCGGACGCCCAAGTTATTGATGCTCTGTTAGGCAAGACGCCAAAGCAACCTAAATTAGTTTCTTGCTCTGGTGTTGCTCTCTTTGCTGTACTCAAGAAACCTCTCCCAGAAGGCACCGTTACGCACTCTGTAATCATGCCTAGTTCGCCTTCTGCTTTACACGCTGATCTTGATAAGACTGAAGTTCCTCAAGAGACAATGGCTTTTCTGAACTACTACAAGCCAAACCACATCTATCCAAATGACAAGGCAACAGCAGCCATATTGCTAACTGCTCCAGCTAATGGTGAGCGCTTCACACTGGAGAGTGAATTCGTGCAGCGAGAGCTGGCTCGAATTAGCTCACTTATTGGCTTGAAGGAGAACCTTGGCGATCTGATCTTGGATTACCAGATTCTTGACCCAATGTATTTTGCAGAGTTTGGGGCTGAAGGCGGTTCTTTGTATGGGGCTACTAGACCTATTTGGCAAGGTGGTCCTTTCCACAGCCCTGGCTATACCTCGCTATTCAGACCATGGTTATGGCGGGTTGGAGCATCTGTTCACCCTGGAGGCGGCATTCCAGCTGTTATTGGTGGAGCAATGAATGCTGTTTCGAGGCTTCTAAAGGCTGAAGGCACAGACCCGAACGTAGAAGATTTGCTCTACTTCCCTTCTTCTAACTAATCACTGGGAACACAGGGGGTTCTTACTCTTCTAAGAGTTTGTTAGCCTATAAGTCGGGGGTAAGCACACTTACCTCGGTAATCAATACCTATTGGAGATACATGTTCAGCCTGTCAAAAATTAGCCTTGCCAACCGTTCAGTGGTTGCTCTACTAACTGCGATTCTTACCGTTTTCGGTTTCATCTCGGTTGGTTCACTAAAGCAAGAGCTTTTCCCTTCTCTTGAGTTCCCTCAGGCAGCGATCGTTACCACTTACCCAGGTGCATCGCCTGAGGTTATGGATACTCAGGTCAGCAGACTGATTGAAGCTTCAGTTGAAACTGTGGAAGGTGTGACAACAACTTCTTCAACAAGCCAGAGCAGTCTTTCAACAGTTCGTGTGACTTTTGATTTTGGTATCACTTCAGCAAAGGTAACTGAGTCTCTAAATGCAGCTCTTGATTCAGTTCAAGCTAATCTGCCAACTGGAGCAACTGCTCGAGTAATCAGCGGTGGCCTAGGAACCATTCCAGTTATGGTTCTGAGCGTTGCATCTGATTCAGGTGACAACACTGAAATCTCTAAACTTCTTCCTGACATCGCACCAACACTTTTCAAGAAAGTTCCAGGTGTTAAGGATGTTCAGATCGGTGGTATTCGTGACTACCGCGTAAACATGAAACTAAACACTGCTGTTATGGCAGCAAATGGAATCACAGCCCAGAGCATCTCAAGTGCTCTAAAGACAAATGGCTTTGTACTACCTGCAGGAACACTTGAAGATGACAAGGGCCAGATCACAGTTCAGGTTGGCACACCTGTTGAATCAGTCAAAGAGCTAAAGTCTCTTCCACTAACTTCTAGCATTCCTTCAACCATGCCAGGCGCTGGCAGAGTTCTAACTATCGGTGATGTTGCTACTGTCACTTATGACCTAGAACCAGTTAGCTCAATCTCCAGAGTTGATGGCAAGCCTTCCCTTGCGATTTCAATCACAAAGACTCAAGATGGCAACACAGTCTCTATCTCTAAGGGAATCAAGCCACTT
>CALFOB010000035.1 GCA_937919125.1 uncultured Micrococcales bacterium
TGGTTGGCTATGCCGTTATCGCTGGACTATTGAAATATTTGAACAAAGGCTCATTTATGCCATTTGTTATCTGGCGACTGGTAGTTGGTGTTGCACTGCTAGTGATGCTGAGTAACGGATGGATAAGCGCCTAGTTCTTCGGTGGTTCAGTGTCACCTTCGTTTTGTCTCAAAAACTTT
This sequence comes from uncultured Micrococcales bacterium, assembly GCA_937919125.1. Lineage (GTDB taxonomy): Bacteria > Actinomycetota > Actinomycetes > Actinomycetales > Microbacteriaceae > Rhodoluna. The sequence goes on from CALFOB010000035.1 coordinate 180, forward strand.
TCAAACTCGAGCGCTAGCTGGTCAGTAGTCATCTCTTCAGCTTCAGCTTCGTCTCTAGATCTTTCAAGACTTGAGATGTAATTCAAGAGATCTTCGTCTCCTTCAGCAAAACTATCTACTGATCTTTCCCACTCGAACGCTGCATCAAGAATTTCTTTGTGGTCAACAGTAAATCCGAGCATGATTTCTAAGTCATTGACTAAAGCAAGTGCAGCTTTAGGGGAGGGCATCGAAGCCACGTAGTGGGGAACCTGAGCCCAGATAGATATCGTCGGTAGACCAGCTTTTTCTAAAGCGTGCCCGAGAACAGAGATGAAACCGGCTCTACCGTCGTAATTGCTTCTCTCAATACCTAAGGCATTTCTAACTGAAGCAGTCTGGCTGTTCTTATAGACCTGAATAGATCGTGAGTGTGGGGTCTCGGCTGCAAGTGAGCCAAGCATGATCACTGCTTCAATGTCTCGGTCTTCAATGATTTCAACCAACTCAGTGATTAGGAATTGCCATTGTAATGCTGGCTCTTGACCTGTTAGGAAATAGAGGCTGAGATCTTTTGGCTGAATTGGGGTGTTAGCACTTGGGCCGAACAGTTCAAGGCTTGGCCAGACGAAGTCGCGCTCACCGTGTTCATCCAGAACAATGATTGGTCTCTGGCGAAGCAGATCGAAATAGTCCTGGTCATCAATTGCTAGCAGAAGTTCAGATGCAAGCTTGTCTTTGATGTATGAGACTGCTCCTGTTGATGCCATTCCAGCATCTGTCCAGCCATCAAGCGCGATTACAAGTACGCGGCCACCAAAGATATTTGAAATCTCGTTCAATCAATCACCATTTCACTTCAAGAGTCATAAGAACTCTAATTCATTCAAGCAGATTAGACTTTTCCCATAATGCTAGGTCGTAAACCATCTTTCGCCGTTCTCTTTGACATGGACGGGACAATAATCGACTCCGAGCCGTATTGGATGGCTAGCGAACAAGCTCTAGCAGCTGAACATAATGGGATTTGGACTGCAAACGATGGGCTAGACATCATAGGTATGGATCTCGATGAGTCCTCAAAGGTAATCAAAGAGCGAGCGAACATCCCCTTAGAGCCCGAAGAGATAAAGAACAGGCTCACCAATGACGTTCAGAGCAAACTAGCAAAAGTTGTTCCTTGGCGACCAGGCGCACAGGAGCTCCTACTCGAGCTTCGTAAGCGTAATGTGAAGACAGCTCTTGTTACCATGGCCCTTCATAGAATGGCTCAGCAGGTTGTCGATGCCATACCTTTCGACGCATTCGATGTCATTGTGGCAGGGGACGATGTAACTCGTGGCAAGCCTCATCCAGAGGCTTATGAGAAAGCAGCAGCTCTTCTGGGATTTGAAACAAATAAGTGCATAGCTTTTGAAGATTCAATTACAGGTTTGACATCAGCCGAAGCTGCCGGTACATACGCTATTGGCATTCCGAACATTATCGAGATTCCTCAAAAACCAGGTCGCATCATTTGGCCTACTCTTGAGGGGGTAACTTTCAAACAGTTGAGGAAACTAATCTAATGAGCGACAAGCCAAGAAAACATCGCGGTCCTTTCGTCGCAGGGGAGAGAGTTCAGTTAACTGGACCTAAAGGCAGACTCAACACAATAACGCTTGTCTCAGGCGGAAGGTTTGGCACCCATCGTGGAGACATCATGCACGATGAGATTATTGGTAAGCCTGATGGATCAGTCATAGCAAATCAAGCGGGTGTTGAATATTTAGCTTTCAGACCATTGCTGACAGATTTTGTGCTGTCAATGCCTAGAGGTGCAGCCATTGTCTATCCGAAGGATGCAGCAAACATTGTCACAATGGGAGACATATTTCCAGGAGCCCGAGTGATTGAAGCTGGCGTCGGCTCAGGAGCGCTAAGTATGTATCTCCTAAGAGCCATTGGATCTGAGGGTCACCTGACATCGTTTGAGCGTCGGGAAGAATTTGCAGAGATTGCTCAGGCGAATGTGAGTACAAACTTTGGCATTAGACCAACAAACTGGGATGTGCGAATAGGTTCCCTAGAAGAAGAACTTCCAAAGCACATTGAGGCTGGCTCGATAGACAGAATCGTCTTGGACATGCTTGCTCCTTGGGAGTGCATTGAATCTGTTTCTGATGCATTGGCACCCGGTGGAGTCCTAATCTGTTATGTCGCCACTGTTACCCAACTTTCGAGAGTTGCTGAAGAGATCCGATCAAGTAACTTGTACGCAGAGCCAGAGGCTTTCGAATCTCTAGTTCGTGGCTGGCACTTACAGGGACTTGCTGTTAGACCTGAACACCGCATGGGTGGTCACACAGGTTTCCTACTAACTGCAAGAAGATTGGCACCAGGAACCCAACTACCTAGCTTTAGTAGACGTAACAAACCTGAGTTTGATGATGAGGACATCGCTGTCTGGAACCCAGAACACGTAGGCGAGAGAAGCATCAGCGAAAAGAAGCTTCGTAAGTCACTTAGGTCAGCACAAAATAGCGCTGAAGCCACACTTAGAGGATTTGAGGAAAACGGCGAGTAAACTGGAAACAATTCAAAGAAAGTTGTTTCTGTGTCCAAAATCACCGCAATCCTCGTATCTTCCGCTCTAGCACTGTCACTTACCGGCTGCATGACTAACGCGGATCCTGAAGTAAGAGCTTTCGAAGGCGTAAAAGCCACTTGCGAAGCCTTCAAGGGTGGAAAAGACATCGACGCTGTGAAGGTAACAGCTGAACCTAACAAGGTTCCAACCGTGTCTTTCGCAACAGCACAGCCTGGGTCAAGCATCAAGTCTGCCCTTGCTCAGATTGAGACCGTTCAGACAAAGGTCGTTCGCGAGGGTAAGGGACCAGCTTTCACAGGTGACCAACTTGTGAACATTGAATACGCAGTGTTCTCATCAACCTCTGGTGACATACTTTCTGCAAGCAAGTGGGACGGCACAGACTACGCATCTCCACTATTCAACTCAACAGATACTAAACAGTTCTGCGACGCTCTTGGTGGCGTGAAGCAAGGCTCTCTAGTGTCATTTGCATTCCCAGCAACAGAAGCTGACCCTGAAGGCTCACTATTCGTATTGGAACTAAAAAAGGTT
>CALFOB010000036.1 GCA_937919125.1 uncultured Micrococcales bacterium
CAGTTTTAGCCCTGGAACTAGGAATGCTGTTTGTCTGGCTCTAGCAAGAATGTCCTCTAGTTCAAACTCAGCACCTTTAACAAAGATCTGTGGATCAGCCCAGAATCTGACTCTTGAACCAGTCTTACCCTTGGCAACTTTCCCAATTTCACGAAGGATGCTCTTGTCTTTGAAAGCTTTGAATGGGCTTGCTGGAGATAGGTCTTTCTTGTCATCAAATAGACCTGGTGCTCCACGCTGGAAGGACATTGCCCAGGTCTTGCCGTCTCTATCAACTTCGACATCTAAACGCTGTGACAAAGCGTTCACAACAGATGCACCAACACCGTGCAAACCACCTGACGCTGCGTAAGAACCGCTTCCGAACTTACCTCCGGCGTGCAACTTGGTGAAGACAACTTCAACACCAGAAAGACCAGTTTTTGGCTCAATATCTACAGGAATTCCACGTGCAGCATCCGAGATCTCAACGCTTCCGTCTTTGTGAAGAACAATGCCAATGTGTTTACCGTGACCAGCTAGTGCCTCGTCAACGGAGTTATCAATGATTTCCCATAGACAGTGCATGAGGCCGCGACTATCGGTTGAACCGATATACATGCCAGGACGCTTACGAACCGCCTCTAAGCCCTCAAGGACGGAAAGATGTCTGGCGGAATACTCGTTTGAAGGCATAGTTCAACCCTAAGCAGAACCGCCCATTTCAAGGGCTAAAGACACTCTCTCGGTGAAAAACTATTCGCAGATAGCGAAATAGCGCTAAATCAGGAAGAAAGATCGACTCTTCTGTGTTGTAGTAGTCATGGAGGAACTAATGGAACAGACTGAAAGCACCAACGAAGCGGTAGAAGAGACTACGAACCTACCGGAACTAACTGCAGCTGATCGCTGCGATGTTTGTGGAGCTCAGGCGTTCATCCGCGTAGTTCTCGCCACAGGCGATCTAGTTTTCTGTGGTCACCACGGAACCGCCAATAAAGACAAGCTCAAGCCAATTGCCATTACCTGGCAGGACGAGACAAACAAACTTAACTAGTCTTCGAAAGCTATCTTTCGGCTTGCTTCGGCTAGCTCAGCAATCCTCGAGAAGTTCTCATTCTTTGGAGTACCCGAACCTTCAATCAAATTGCCAAGGAACTTATCGGCAAGATCCGGGTTCTTAGCAAAGACTGGTCCGTGCAATAAAGTCAGCAATGAATTTTCCATCCACTGAACAGGCTCAAGTTCAGCTTCGCTATTCACGTAACCGACAATCCCCTCGTGTTCCTGGAACTCACTCACACGTGCGTTGTGTTTAACGACTCGACCTTCAATTTCTTCGATGAGTTGCTCATATCCACTTGAAACAGCTAACACTCTTTTTCCCGCGCGAACAAGGTCAGCAACTTGTGAAACGAGTTGAGAATCGATCTGCGCTAATTGAGCCCAAGCATCTCTTGAACCATGCCCAAGAACGACAACATCAAAATCTCCGAAATCTGCTGGCTTATCCACGTGCACGATTTCAACTTCAACTCCAGCCCACTCAAGTCTTTTCTTTAGAACCATGAGGTTCGCTAAATCACCATTGAGGTTCAAGTGTTCAGGATAGAGAGCTGCCAGACGAATGCGATTAGACACGATTCACATCCTCAGGATCAGTGAACCCTAAGTATCTGCGCATTCTTCTCATCGCGTCAGCACTATAGATAACAGTCTTTATTCCACTTGACGGACGATCAAGTGCAAAGAATGAATCAATAGCCTGGAAGTACTCAGGCTCAACACATTCAACTGGAACATCGTTGTATGCAAGTAAAAGTGCAGCATCTGCGTAATTGAATCCGCTAACAGTGTGGACTCTCTTTAGCTTTTTGAAATCAACTGTCCACATCCATGATGGGTCGTGGACATCTCTTCCGATTGCAAAAAATACTTGTTCTTGATCGAGAGAAAGATTGTCGATGTTCAACTGCATGCTCACTGGATTCTGAACCAAAATGAATTCACAAGGTTCCCCGTTTACTTCCTTGATTTCACCTCTTGAGAACACTGGAGGTAAAGAGTTTAGAGTTTGGGTTGCAAGCGTTAGATCAAAACTATCTCCAAGTATTTCTTTCGCCGCAGTGAGAGCCGCCAATGCATCCATCGCGAAGTGAACTCCCCTGCTTGGTAGTTCAACAGTTGCTTTGCTTCCGTGCAACTCAAGTTCAAGCTCGCGCTCTTCAAGTGAGATAGCCGTGCAAATTGTTTCTACTCTTGGTAGCAAGTCCTGGTAGGTAGGAGCGTAAGTCATACCTGCACCAATACTTGTTTGAAGGTCTCTACTCAAGCCAAAGAACAAGGCATCAGATTTCAGCTCGTCTGCAATTAGCAAGCAGTTTTGATCATCACCATTAAGAATTAAAGATCCATAAGTTGCTTTAGCAACTTCGAGTAGTTTTTCTCTCACTAATGCAGGATCAACAAATCTATCTAGCTGATCCTCAAACACATTGAGAATTACTGAAGTCTTTGGCTTTACTTTCTCAACTACTTGAGCAGCATGGCCTTCATCCATTTCCAGGATTGCAATGTCACCCCTGACTCTGCCGAAAAGATTTGCTTGTCTAACGATTGTGCTGAAGAAGCCCTGCTCAATGTTGGCAGTTGAAGGGTTTGTGAAAACATCTAAACCATGAGCTCTCGCTATGGCAACAAGCATCTTGGTCGTTGTTGACTTACCAGCTGTGCCGGTGACAACAACTAAACCTTGATCAAAGTAGTTCAGAGTTTTGTAGACAAGCTTTGGTGCTAACTTGCTCACCACGAGTCCAGGAAGAGCAGAACCCCCACCTGGTCTTACCAATCGAACCGCAATACGAACCAAGCGGCCAACTAGCAGTGCTGGTAGATAACGCAAAGATTAACTCTCTTTAATAAAGTCTCTGAGCCACTGAGCTCTTGAAGGGTGCTTCAACTTAGACATTGTCTTCGCTTCAATCTGGCGAATTCTTTCGCGAGTAACACCGTGCTCTTCACCGATCTGGTCAAGAGTTTTCATAACTCCATCTCCAATTCCGTAACGGCTACGAATAACTGCAGCTTCACGTGGAGTCAGTGTGTCAAGAAGTCTTTCAATTTCTCTCTGCATGATTCTGAAAGCAACAGCATCAGCTGGCTGCACTGCTTCGGTGTCTTCGATTAGATCTCCGAATTCAGAGTCACCATCTTCACCTAGTGGAGTTGACAGTGAGATTGGTTCGCGACCATACTTCTGAACTTCAACAACCTTTTCAGGTGTCATATCGAGCTCTTTAGCGAGCT
>CALFOB010000037.1 GCA_937919125.1 uncultured Micrococcales bacterium
TGCTCTAGAGCATCTAGAAGGGCTTGAGCACTTTCTTTAGAATCTGAAACAGCCTCTAGGTAACACTTGAGCTTTGGCTCAGTTCCACTTGGTCGAATAATCACTCTTCTGCCATCGGCAAGGTCAAATCTCAAACCATCTGTAGGCATTAGGTCTTTGCCACCTAAGCTCATGTCGCTAAATGTGGTCTCTAATCCAGCTCGGTCTAGGCCTATGCGGAATCCGCCCACGCCCGCAAATAGCTCCGCTACGGTACCTACTGATTTTTTAGTTGCCATCACCATCTCCTACAAGGATCGTATATGATCCCCCTGACTTTTTGGGGATCACCGCACCGTGTCGATCAGATTTCGAAGAACCTAATCCTCAACCCCAATAACCCCAGCATCACTAGCAGATAGTACTTCTGCTTTCCTGATGTCGTCTGAGAGATCTCTTACAGCTGTTCTTAGGGCTCTTTCAGGGTCTAGGTATTGAGCTTTAGCTGCTTGGACTATGGCTAGAAGGAGTGCTCCTAGTTGCTCTTCAGTGTCTAGCTGGATTGGAGACGGGGTGTCTTTATCTAAGAGGTTTATCTTCTGGGCTTTGCCTATTACTTTGCTGGCTAGAGCAAGAGCTGGCATACCCTGAGGGATACCGTCTAGCACAGATGCTCGTTCTGGTTTCTCTTTTTGTTTGTGGTTATCCCAGTTGAGCATTACATCATCACCTGTGTTGGCTTTGTATTTCTCTAGTTCTTCAGGGGTACCAAAGACGTGAGGGTGTCTACCCTCCATCTTTTCTCTGGTGAACTTAGCAACATCTTCGATGTTGAAAGGTTCGCCTAGAGAACCTGCTTTCGCTAGATCTGAGTGGAATACAACTTGGTAGAGAACATCTCCTAGTTCTTCTAGGACATCTTCTCTAGTTCCTGACTCAAGGGCATCTATGAGCTCATAGGTCTCTTCTAGAAGGTATTGAACTAGAGACTCGTGTGTTTGTTCAGCATCCCAAGGACAGCCTCCAGGAGATCTAAGAGTGTTGGCTGTTTGGATTAGTTTGTCTAGTTCGCTCATGTTGCTAGTTTGCCAGATTCATCCTTACCCGTTCGGGAATCTCGTGTTCTCAGAAGATAAGATATGGCTCAAGTATGGAGAAACCGCCGGCAAGACGGTGTTGATTGTTTCTTGAGAAATGAGGTTGCAGATGGTCGAGAATCTAGGGATCATTGGGTCATGGACTGTCCATAAAGTACTCGGCAAAGGCGGACAGTCTGTTGTTTATCAAGCCAGCAAAACTGCTGTCGATGGCTCAGTTGAATACGCTGCCATCAGAAGAATTCAATACGAAACAATGGCTCCTGATGTAATTTCAAAGGTGGAGAATGCCTTCAAGCATGAGTACCGAGTTCTAAAAACACTTGGCTCTAAGCATGTTGCTTCTGTTTTAGACTCTGGGCAAGAGCCATTCTTGTGGATGGCGACCGACTTCATCGAAGGGCGCTCCC
>CALFOB010000038.1 GCA_937919125.1 uncultured Micrococcales bacterium
GCTCATCCTCGAGCCTGATAGACAAGCTTTGAGGGACCAAGTCCTCCAATTAGAGCTAAGGGAGAGAAGTAACCTGCTTCTGATCTTGTTCCGAAGTGCAAACAAGTTCCTGGGCAATGCCAAAGGTATTCAGGATCTGGTTCACAAACCAGACCAATCTCTTCTCCCATAAGCACAAAGGTTCCTTCTACCATCGCTGAGCACACTGGTTCTAGAGAGGCGGTCAGACTGTTGCCGAACCTGACTGAGATGACGTTTCGGTAGCCAACTTTGCCCACGAAGCTGACCTCTCCATCTGCCGGGGATAGAACTGTTTCCCCGATTTGAGTAGCCAGATCGATACCCCGATGGCCCTCGCCATACTCAGTCATGGGGGCTGTGTATTGATTTATGGTGTCTTCTGGGCTTTGAAAGGCTAGAGGCATAGCCAAAGGGAGCACTTGGACCGAGGAATTGGCTGGTGAAACGGCTAACGTGCTGGCTATAACTAGGAGAAAAAGAGCCTTTTTGATGTTCATGGCTCAAGTATGGGTAGGGTACAGATTCTGGGGATCGGAAGCCATAAGAAGAGTGGAAAACCTCTGAATACCGCTGCTATGCTTATAACTAGCGGTCAGCCGTAAAATCCTTTGAAGAAATTCTTAGGTTATTTATGTGCAGGCCGACTTCGCGTGTCGAACAACATACCGATTTGTCAGTCCCATAAGTTTCACGGGTAAATCGGATGCGGCACCAGGTGTGTTGAGCAACCGCTTTTCACAATCAACTGATCGGCGCATTATTGCGCCATAAAGGAGATACTGCCATGGCAGTAGTAACCGTTCGCCAGCTGCTAGACAGCGGTGTTCACTTTGGTCACCAGACCAGACGCTGGAACCCTAAGATGAAGAGATTTATCTTAACTGATCGTTCAGGCATCTACATCATTGACTTAGCTAAGTCACTAACCCACATCGACCAGGCATACGAGTTCACAAAGAACCTTGTTGCTTCAGGTGGATCAATCATGTTCGTTGGAACTAAGAAGCAGGCTCAGGAAGCTATTGCGACTGAAGCACAGCGTGTGAACATGCCTTACATCAATGAGCGTTGGTTGGGTGGTCTATTGACCAACTTCCAGACTGTCTCAAAGCGTCTAGCTCGTCTAAAGGAACTTGAAGTCATGGACTTCAACGACAAGAAGACAAGCGGATACACAAAGAAAGAACTTTTGATTCTTAGCCGTGAAAAGGTAAAGCTAGAAAAGACTCTTGGTGGTGTTCGCGCACTTACTAAGGTTCCTTCAGCTATCTGGGTTGTTGACACAATCAAGGAGCACCTAGCAATTACTGAAGCGAAGAAGCTTGGCATTCCTGTTATCGGAATCCTAGACACCAACTGTGATCCAGATGATGTAACAATCGGTATTCCAGGAAACGACGACGCAATTCGTTCAGTTCACCTCCTTACCCGAGTTATTGCTGATGCAGTTGCTGAAGGTCTAAAGGAGCGTCACTCAAAGCCAGAGACTGCACAGCCTCTAGCTGACTGGGAGCAAGCACTTCTAGACAACGCAGCTCAGAAGGAAGCGTACCTAGCTAAGGAAGCAGCAGCAGTTGCTGACGCACCTGCAGCAGAAGCAGTTGTTGAGACTCCTGCAGAAGCTGTTGAATCAACCGAAACTACAAAGGAAGCTGAATAATCATGGCTAACTACACAGCAGCAGATGTAAAGACTCTGCGCGATCGCTCAGGCGCTGGAATGATGGACTGCAAGGGTGCTCTTGATGAGGCTGATGGCAACATCGATAAGGCGATGGAGTTCCTTCGCCTTAAGGGCCTAAAGGGTGTTACCAAGCGTGAAGGAAGAACAACAAGCAACGGTATCGTTCTTGCTCGTGTTGCTTCAGGCAAAGGCTACCTAATCGAACTAGCTTGTGAGACTGACTTTGTTGCTAAGGCTGACAAGTTCGTTGCCCTAGGTGAAATGATTGCTGACGCTATCGCAGCAGCAGGTGCAGAGACTGTTGAAGCAGCTCTAGCAGCTCCTGCAGCAGGTAGAACTGTTGGCGATTCAATCACTGACGAAGCTGCAATCATGGGCGAGAAGGTTGAACTTCGCCGAATCGCAGTTGTTGAGGGTGACAAGGTTGACGCCTACATGCACCGCACCAGCAAGGACCTACCTCCACAGGTTGGTGTTCTTCTTGCTTACTCAGGCGACGACGCAGACACCGCTCACGACGTCTCAGTACACATCGCTGCATTCTCACCGACTGCTCTATCACGTGAAGACATCGATGCAGAGGTTGTTGCAACCGAGCGTCGTATCGCGGAAGAGACCGCTCGTAACGAGGGTAAGCCAGAGGCTGCACTTCCTAAGATCATCGAAGGTCGTGTAAACGGCTTCTTCAAGGAGAACGTTCTTCTTGAGCAGGACTTCGCAAAGGACAACAAGCAGTCTGTTGGCAAGGTTCTCGAGACTTCAGGTCTTAGCGCAAAGGCATTCGTACGTTTCCGCGTAGGAGCCTAAGCAAATTTATGAGAAAGGCCCGGCCAAT
>CALFOB010000039.1 GCA_937919125.1 uncultured Micrococcales bacterium
TCCATGTGAGGAGCAAAGGTTGGCTTGTGCTTGCCGCGCAGTAGTGCAGCAGCAGTTGCGGCTAGACGGCCAAGAACTACGTCAGTGGCGTCGATTACGAGCCAGTCGTTCTGAAGCTCATGAGCTTTCGGAGAATAAGTACGCACGAAATTGCCTTCTATTTCTTATCGGATTGGCGGTGAATTAGTAATTCACCAACATGTGCTAAACCAAATGGTTTCAGGCACCAAGAGCCAAGTTTAGCCCCAAACTAGATAGATATGCAACCCGAAGTTTTAGGGGAATATTGCTAATCATCTTCTAAAGATCTGGTGTGCTGGGTCATGGTGACCTGGGCCTCCAGGTCCTTATTTGCTGGATATCCAACCTCAATAAGGCTTAGCCCCTCAGGGGTAACAACCTTGTAGTTATGCCCCACTCGAGACTTAGATTTGAGGGCTTTGGCTATCTCAGCCGCTGTAGTCCTACCAGCCCCAGCCTTAATGAGGGCTCCGACGATGGATCTGACCATATTGTGGGCAAAAGCATCAGCTAGGAGCTCGATTTCGACTACTCCCCCTAAAGCCTTGTTTCTCTTGACGGAAATAGACCTCAAAAGCCTGATTGTTGTGCCATGAGGCATTGGCTTACTGAAAGCAGCGAAGTCATGTAGCCCTAGGAACTCTTTGCTGGCTTCCTGCATGGCCTCTAAATCCAGAGGATATTTGATCCAAAGGTTGAATCTGGCCTTTAGAGGGTTCCAACCACTGGTTGCATCAGCAATTGTGTAGCGATACTTGCGATGGGTCGCTGCATATCTAGCGTGAAAGTGTTTAGGGGCCTCGGCGGCTTTGCTGACTCTAATATCGGTAGGCAAAATAGCGTTGAGCTTCATTTTCAGATCATTAGATCTGCCAAGTCTCTTTAATTGGGCCGGAGTTAGGTCTAAATGAACAACCTGGTGCTCAGCATGAACCCCAGCATCTGTTCTGCCAGCAACTCTAAGAGCAAAGTCATTCTTAGTTGGACCAAAGATTGTAATTAGGGCCTTTAGTAGCTCACCATGAACTGTTCTAAGTTTTGGCTGCTTAGCCCAACCAGCAAAATCTGTGCCATCGTAGGCAAGATCCAGCCGATAACGAATCAAGCCGTCAACCAACTGGTCAACGGCTTGATTCATGAGATCTTTGTTGTTTGAAATTACTTAGCTTCGTCAGCCTCAGGAGCTTCAGCTGCTGCTTCAGCAACTTCAGCTTCGGCAGCTGCTTCTTCAACAACTTCTTCAACTGGAGCTTCTGCTACAACTTCTGCTGGAGCTTCTACAACCTCTTCAACTGCAGCTTCTGCTACAACTTCTTCAGCTGCTACTTCTTCAACAACTTCTTCTGCAACAACTGCAGCTGCAGTTGCCTTGACAGCGTTAGCTAGCTTCGCCTTTGCTCTTGCAGGCTTTGCAACAACTGGCTCAAGAACTAGCTCGATAAGTGCCATAGGAGCGTTGTCGCCCTTACGGAAACCTAGCTTTGTAATTCTTGTGTAACCACCGTTACGGTCCTGAACTAGAGGAGCGATGTTAGCGAATAGCTCGTGAACAACGTTCTTGTCAGTGATGTCAGCCATTGTCTGGCGACGTGCGTGAAGGTCTCCGCGCTTTGCAAGAGATACTAGCTTCTCAGCAACAGGCTGCATACGCTTTGCCTTGGTCTGAGTAGTGGTGATCGCCTTGTGAATGAACAATGATGAAGCCAAGTTGTTTAGCATCAAACGTTCGTGAGCAGGACCGCCTCCGAGGCGAGGGCCTTTAGTTGGACGTGGCATTTGTTTCTCCTATTACTTATCTAGAGCCAGGACTAAGCCTGGTCATCCTCATCGAAGTTTGCGCTGAAATATGCAGCATCAAAACCTGGTACTGAATCACGGAAACGTAGTCCCATTGAAGTTAGCTTGTCGCGTACTTCATCAACTGACTTCATTCCGAAGTTACGGATGTTCATCAACTGATCTTCAGTTAGGTTGATTAGCTCGTTTACAGTGTTGATGCCTTCGCGCTTTAGGCAGTTGTATGAACGAACTGTTAGATCTAGTTCTTCAATTGGCTTAGCTAGTGCTGGTGGTAGGTCAACTGCAACAGCTGAAACTGGAAGGTCGATACCTTCTGCATTTTCATCTAGAGCTGCTGCTAGACCGAATAGGTTAACCAAAGTGATACCAGCAGAAGCAATTGCTTCACGTGGAGAAATAGATGGCTTGGTTTCAACGTCAACAATTAGCTTGTCGAAGTTGGTGAACTCACCCGCACGAGTTGCCTCAACGCGGTATGAA
>CALFOB010000040.1 GCA_937919125.1 uncultured Micrococcales bacterium
GAATTCAGCAAGGGCTCTAGAAGCTCTACTTACAGCTGCAGGTAAGTCTCTACCTCTAGTGATCAGCTTGACAAGAAGTGAATCAAAGTATGGGCTTACTTCACTACCTGTTGCAGTAGTTCCACCATCTAAACGAATACCTGCTCCACCTGGAGATCTATAAGTTGTGATCTTGCCAGTGTCTGGTCTGAAGCCAGCTGAAGGATCTTCTGTTGTGATGCGACATTGAATGGCAAAGCCATGCATTTCAATCTTGTCTTGAGTTAGGCCCAGTTCAACAAGTGACTCTCCTGCTGCGATTCTCATTTGAGATTGAACTAGATCAACTTCAGTGATTTCTTCAGTTACAGTGTGCTCAACCTGAATGCGAGGGTTCATCTCAATGAACACATGCTTCCCGGCATTTGGCCCAACAGTGTCAATTAGGAATTCAACTGTTCCAGCGTTTAAATAACCAATCTGCTTAGCAAAAGCGATTGCATCTTTGTAAAGTTCTTGGCGAAGAGTTTCATCCAAGTTAGGTGCAGGAGCAATCTCTACTACCTTTTGGTTTCTTCTTTGCACTGAACAGTCACGTTCAAAAAGATGAACAACATTTCCGTGACTGTCAGCAAGGATCTGAACTTCAATGTGTCGAGGACGAAGGACAGCTTGTTCAAGGAAAACTCTGGCATCTCCAAAAGCAGATTCTGCTTCACGCATTGCCTCCCCTAGAGCACCTCTAAGTTCTGATTCCTCAGCAACTCTTCGCATACCGCGGCCACCACCACCAGCAACAGCTTTCACAAACAATGGGAAACCAAAACCAACTGATGCTGTAACAAGTTCATCGACATCAGCCGATTGAATAGAAGATTTCAAGACAGGAACGTTGGCAGCAATAGCTGCTTCTTTGGCGTTTACCTTGTTACCGGCAAGTTCCAGGACGTAAGAACCAGGACCAATAAAGACAATTCCATTTGCAGCAGCTGCTTCAGCTAGTTGAGGGTTTTCAGAAAGGAATCCGTAACCCGGGTAAATGGCGTCAGCGCCACATTCTTTAGCAACTCGAATGATCTCATCGACATCCAAATACGCTCTTACAGGGTGGCCAAGTTCACCAATCTGATAAGCCTCATCCGCTTTTAGTCTGTGTGAAGAATTTCTATCCTCGTACGCAAAAACGGCTACTGTCTTAGCCCCAAGCTCATAGGCAGCGCGAAACGCTCTGATGGCTATCTCGCCTCGGTTGGCGACCAGAATCTTTTTGAACACGAGTTCCTAACTAAAGGCAAACGGACTAAATAGTGGCTTGCACCTAAATCAAAAGGTAGCCTAGACGGGTGCATGTTTTAAGCGTCAGTGCCCTTAAGGGCGGAGTTGGTAAGACCACTATAACTTTGGGTCTTGCCTCTGCCGCCATGACTAAAGGCCTTAGAACATTGGTAATCGACTTGGATCCTCAATGCAACGCTAGCAACTGTTTAGGTGCGGTTGGGGAATTTGAATATTCAGCAGCTGAAGTCCTCAAGAAACCCCGACACAACTCTGTGTTGAAAGCAATTGTAGCCTCATCTTGGGCAAAGGGACAGACAGGCCGCCTGGACATAATGGCTGGAAACCCAAGGCTAAACCTTAGAAACATAACCAAACCTTCCTTCAAGTCTCTTTGGAATCTAGAGGAAGCCCTCGCCAAAATAGAGGCTGACTACGACCTTGTCCTTATCGATACTCCACCAAGCATGAATGCCTTGACCAGGATGGCCTGGGTTGCCAGCGATCGAGTGCTTCTGGTAACTGAACCATCAATAAACGCCGTGCTGGGTGTTGAAAACGCCATGAAGGCATTTACCGAACTTCGTAAGAGCGTCAATAGACAAGTTTCTTTATTTGGAGTGGTAATCAACAGACTTCGTCCAAGTGTTGCCGAACACCAGTATCGAGTGAATGAACTTGAAGAAACCTACGGCCCATACCTTCTGAGCCCGGCCTTTGAGGAAAAGTCATCAGTTCAGCAATCACAAGGAGCTGGAAGATCTATCCATTCCTGGCCTGGTCAAAGTGCGGCCAAGATTGCTATTCAATATGAGAACCTACTGGACCAGCTGCAACAATCATTTACAACAGATAGCATGACCAGAGTTGAAACCAGCAGGAAAAACTCCTCAAAGAACAGATATTCCAAGAGAACCAGAGATGTTGGGTCTATTCCTTTGATGACTAGCACACCCATCGAGCTCGATACCGAGCCAACTGCACCAAGAGTTGAACTAATCCAGACCACTCCTGTTTCACCTGAGTATCAGGACAAGTGGAATGAGATTTTGCGTCAAACAATGACTAAGAAGCAGCTAAAGAATTTTCTTGGACAGAGCTCCAAAGACGAAGACTAAATAGCTTTTTTATTTAGGCGACGAAGGGTTAGCTCGTCCATTTCTTCTAGGTAAGAAGGATCAATGTGGCTAAGCGTTGCTTCGACTTCACCAAGCACTCGACCAACCGAAATACCAAATACGCCCTGGCCCTTATCAATAAGGTCGATTACCTGATCTCCTGAAGTGCATAGGTAAACCTTGGCACCATCAGAAATAAGGGTTATGCGGGCTAAGTCTCCGATGCCAGCTTTTCTAAGCTCACCAACAGCTTTTCTAATCTGCTGAAGAGATACACCTGCATCCAAGAACTTCTTTACAAGTTTCAGAACAAGAATGTCTCGGAATGAATACAAACGTTGAGATCCAGAACCAGATGCTCCCCTGACGCTCGGCTGAACTAGAGCAGTGCTGTCCCAG
>CALFOB010000041.1 GCA_937919125.1 uncultured Micrococcales bacterium
CTAGAGAGATTGAGCAAGCGGTTGCTAAGCACGGCTTCAGTCGCTACATCATTCGAAATGACTCAGGTGAGATCGAAGGGTACCTTCACCTCAAGGATGTCATTGACAGTGATGAAGAAGAAGCCGATCAACCAGTCCAACGCAAACTTCTCAGAACTGTGAAGTCAATTGGTGGAACCGTTGAATTAGAGGATGCACTTGCTCTAATGAAGAGAGACAGACAACACCTGATGGCTAACTTCAATGACGAGGGCAAAGTTGTTGGTGTGCTTTTCCTTGAAGACATTCTTGAAGAACTTGTCGGTGAAGTTCAAGACGCCACTAGACGTGACTAAGCAGGATAAGTTCCTCTGATGTATTGGTTAGGCCAGTAGTCAACATCAACACCTAGTTCATGGGCTGCTCTTAGTGGCCAATACGGATCTCTAAGCGAGAGTCTTCCAATCATGATGATTTCAACATCAGTTGTTTGCAAGATCTCTTCAGCTTGCTTAGAGTCCGTAATCAAACCAACAGCAGCTACCGGAGCTTCAACTTCTAAAGCAATGTCGTTGGCCATTGGAACTTGGTAACCAGGACCAAATGGAATCTTTACGCCAAGAACCAAACCTCCGCTTGAGATGTCAAAGACATCAGCACCTTCAGCTTCACACAGCTTTGCTACCTCAGCACAGTGTTCAACAGTGAAACCATCTTCACGATAGTCAGTGGCTGAGAATCTAACGATGATCGGAACATCTTCACCAACAGCACCTCTGATGCCTTTGACGATATCAACTAAATACTTGGCACGCTTTTCGAGAGATCCACCAAACTCATCAGTTCTCTGGTTAGTAATAGGAGAGAGGAACTGGTGAACAAGATAACCGTGAGCGGCGTGGATTTCGATTACATCAAAACCTGCGTTAATGGATCGAACACCTGCATCTACCCAATCTTGAATAGATGCGTAAACCTCTTCGGTTGTTAGTTCATGAGGAGTATTGCAATCAGGGAAGGCCTCACTAGTTGATGAAACAGGCTCCCAGCCACCATCAGCAATTGAAACTGCACCTTGACCTGACCAAGATCTGTAGTTGCTAGCTTTTCTTCCAGCATGAGCCAACTGAATCGCTGAAAGAGAACCATGTTCTCTAATAAAGTCTGTTACTTCTCGCCACGCATTAGCTTGTTCGTCATTCCAAATACCTGTGTCCCAAGGACTAATGCGTCCTTCAGGGCTAACTGCTGTTGCTTCACACATCACTAGTCCGGCTCCACCAACTGCTCTAGAACCAAGGTGAACTACGTGCCATGAAGATGGCATGCCATCCTTGTTCTCGCATGAGTACTGGCACATAGGAGCAATCCAGATACGGTTTCTGGAGGTCTTGCTGCGAATAGTTATTGGTTCAAAAAGCTTGGTCATAGCCCCAGCCTAGTCAAGGCTAGAAAAGTTCACGCCTAGACTTGCAAACAGGGACAATCAAGGAGAACAAAGTTGAAAGCAAATCTGTTGCCACGTCTTCAGCTTTTATTTTCTAAGTTCTGGTTCGTCCTAGCTGTTGCCCTGATAGCTCAATTGGTTTTGATGTGGGCAGGTTCACTTAGCGGTGATCCATACAGCGATGTTCGTTACACATATTCAGCTTGGGCTAACGCTGGTTTCACAGATGGCAAAATTCTCGGCATCAATCAACCTTGGGTTTATCCATACCTAGCCAACATCCCGGTGATGCTAGTTGAATGGGTGTGGCCGTTTGATTACCTAACCGGCTGGTTCATTGTTGTTGTGAACATAAACATGATTTTGATTGCTTATCTCTTGGGCTGGGGTAAGCAGATGGACAGAGTTAAAAGTGCATGGTTTCTGATTCTCTGCATCTTCCTAACGGGTCCTGTAGCACTAGGCAGATTAGAAGTATTCAGCCTTGCTCTCTGTGTTCTAGCGGTTGTCTCTTTCCTCAAGAAAAGAGAATCTATTTCTATGCAGTTTTTTAGCCTGGCGACTTGGATCAAGGTTTCACCGATGGCAGGAATCTTCACAGGGCTTGTAGTTTCGACAAGAAGAGTCAGATTCCTTATCCATATGACAATTGGAACTGGAGTATTAGTTCTTATTGGATTACTACTTGGTGGCAATGAAAACATGTTTAGCTTTATCACCATGCAATCAGGTCGTGGCATTCAAGTGGAAGCAACGGTAGCAATTATCTGGCTTGTTCAAATCTTGTTACAGATTCCTGGTGCTGATGTTTACTATGACAACACCATTGTTACTTTCCAAGTATCAGGAGCAGGGGTAGCAGAGATTGCTAGCCTGATGACTCTTGTTCAATTCGGAGCACTAGCAATCACAGTCTTCCTTGGGCTTAGAGCAAAGCGACAAAGTGCTGACACAAACACTTTGTTTGCTTGGATGTTCCTAACTGCAACTATGGACTTAATCGTGTTCAACAAGGTTGGATCTCCTCAGTATCAACTCTGGATTATTGCTGCTGTGTTGTTTGGAATCTTGGCTAAGACAGCTAACTGGAGATTAGTTGTTTGGCTAACCATCTTCACATCAGCAATTACTTGGCTTATCTTCCCAGTGTTCTATGGTTCGCTACTTGATGGTCAAGGACTTGGAGTATCACTTCTAATACTCAAGAACCTAGGGCTAGTTGCAATCTTGGTTTATGCCAACATCCAACTAACTAAGTTGGGTAGCAAGGCTAAGCGCGAAGTAGCTTAGCTAGGAGAGGTCCGACCTTCTTGTGTTCAATTAGGAAGCCATCGTGACCGAAAGAACTCTTGATGGTGTGTAGCTTGCCACCAACTAAATCAACATTTAGGTTCTCTGCAATAAATCTTTGATTCTCAATAGGGAAAAGACGATCGCTATCGATACCTATGACCATTGTCTTTGCCTTAATCTTGCCAAGAGCAGCCTTAGCTGATTTTCTTCCTCTGCCAACATCATGAGAGTTCATGGCTTCCAAAAGCGTGATGTATGAATTGGCATCGAATCTTCTAGTGAACTTATTGCCATGGAAATCTAGATAAGAAACAACAGCGAAGCGACCACCCTCACCTAGAGGATTGATTTCACTCTGCCAGCTTCTATCGAAGCGTTCATTTAGTTCGCTTGGGGAGCGGTAGTTGAGTAGTGCCATTCTTCTAGCTAGAGCTAAACCAGCGTGCGGACCAAGTCCTGCTTTAGCGTCATAGTAGTTACCCTTAGCAAAGTTAGGGTCAGTCTTGATAGCTTCTACTTGAACAGAGTTCAATGCGATTTGATCTGCTGAGGTAACAGCAGGGGCTGCGATTACAGCGATTCTTTGAACTCTTGATGGGTATTGAATGGCCCATTCAAGTACGTGCATTCCACCCATAGAGCCACCGATGATTGCATGCCAAGAGTCAATCTTTAGAACATCGCTTAGAGCTACCTGAGCAGCTACCTGATCTCTAATAGTTAGATATGGGAATCTAGCTCCATACTCTCTACCTGATTTATCTAAAGAAGCAGGACCAGTTGAGCCTTGGCAACCACCAAGAATGTTTGGTGCAACAACAAAGTATTTGTTGGTATCGATTGCCAGCCCTGGACCAATTAGTTCACTCCACCAACCTTCAGTTGGGTGTTCTTTGCTGGCCTTGCCAACCGCGTGAGAGTCTCCGGTTAGAGCATGAAGAACTAAAACTGCATTAGAAGAATCTGCATTTAGTTCACCCCAAGATTCAAAAGCGATCTTGGCACCAAGTAGTTCTTTGCCAGATTCTAGGGTTAGGGGATTTAGGTTTGCGAAAGATCTATCACCAGAAGGATCACCGTCCCTCCATGCTCCAGTTGCCTTAGGCTTCCCGACTAGTTGTCGGGTTAGCTCTTCGGTAATGAGCTCGGAGGGAACGGTGTCCTCAGGTGTTTGAAATTCCATTTAGTTAGAGGCTACTGCCCTTACTTTGCTGCTGCAAAGCCAGTTTCTAGATCTGCAAGCAGATCATCGATTGACTCAAGTCCAACAGACAATCTGATTAGACCTGGAGTTACACCAGCTGTTGCTTGCTGAGCAGGGGTTAGCTGTGAGTGTGTGGTTGATGCAGGGTGAATGACTAGAGATCTAACATCACCAATGTTGGCTACGTGTGAGAAAAGTTCTAGTGAATCTACGAACTTAGATCCCTTTTCACGACCTCCCTTGATTTCGAATGAAACGATAGCGCCAGGACCCTTTGGTGCATACTTCTTACCTGCTTCGAACCATGGTGATGAAGGAAGAGCCGCATAGTTAACTGACTCAACCTGGGGGTGAGCTTCTAGCCAGGTAGCAACCTTCTTAGCGTTCTCAACGTGTCTTTCGATACGAAGGCTTAGAGTTTCGATTCCCTGAAGCAACTGCCATGCAGATGTTGGAGCAATAGCTGCACCTAGGTCACGAAGTAGCTGAACACGAGCCTTGATGATGTAAGCAATGCCATCACCTAGAGCTGCTGTGTAGTTAACACCGTGGTAAGACTCATCAGGGGTTGTGAGCCCCGGGAACTTGTCTGACTTAGACCAAGCAAATTTTCCTCCGTCAACAATTGCACCGGCAACAACTGTTCCATGTCCACCAAGGAACTTGGTCGCAGAGTGAATAACAATGTCTGCTCCGTGCTCAAGTGGCTTCACTAGGTAAGGAGTTGCAACTGTGTTGTCTACGATTAGTGGAACACCAGCTTCGTGGGCAACGTCAGCAACCTTTTGGATGTCAAGAATGTTGACCTTAGGGTTACCAATAGTCTCAGCAAAGAATGCCTTGGTGTTAGGGCGAACTGCAGCAGCCCAAGCAGCTGCATCATCCTGATCTTCAACGAAAGTGGTTTCAATACCCAGCTTTGGCAAGGTGTACTTGAAGAGGTTGTATGTTCCACCATAAATAGATGATGAAGAAACAATGTGGTCGCCAGCCTGAGCGATGTTTAGAATCGCGAAGGTCTCTGCTGCTTGACCAGATGATAGTAGTAGGGCCGCTGTTCCACCCTCAAGTGCTGCAATTCTCTTCTCTGCAACATCTTGAGTTGGGTTCATGATGCGGGTGTAGATGTTACCGAACTCAGCTAGACCAAACAGATTGGCTGCATGCTCTGATGAGTTGAAGACGTAGGCAGTGGTGTTATAGATAGGTGTAACAACTGCATTGGTGGTTGGATCTGGGGTTGCTCCAGCGTGAATCTGTGCTGTTTCAAAGCCCCATTCAGAAGGTTGGTTGCTCATGGTTTTTCTCTCTCTTTGGTGTGTGTCTCTAGGGTAGGTACAAATAAGAATTAGGCCAAGCTAGGCCTGAAACTTTTGGTAACTTTTGTTTACCTGGACGTCATTGACCAGAGGGGGATTATTTGGAAGCAGCCTCATCTAAGGTGTCAAAAGCTAGGGCTGCTAGAAGAGCAGCACCATCGGCTAGCACTCCATCATCAAACTTAGCCTTATTACTGTGGTTCGCTTCACGCTCTGCTGGAGTAGTACCAGGGTAAGCAGCACCTAGGAATACGAAGGCTCCAGGGATAACTTCAACGACGCTTGCATAGTCTTCACCGCCTGGGATTGGCTGCTCCATGTTCACATAGCGAGCTTCACCAAAGAGTTCCTTGGTCACTCTCTCAACACGGTCAACAGCACTGTGGTCATTGATTAGAACCTTGGTTGCAGGAGTGAATTCAATCTCTGCTTCTAGTTCAAAGGCAGCAGCCATGTTCTTGATGAAGGCTGGAATCTTGGTGCGGGTATCGTCGTAACCCTTCTTGGAGAAGGATCTAACTGTTGCCCCAAAGCTCACAGACTCAGGAACGATGTTGGTGGTGTGATCGTTACCTGCCTTGATCCAACCAACGTTTAGAACGATTGGGTCTAGAGCATCAAAGTTTTTAGCGATGTATGACTGAAGTGAACTTAGGATTTCAATCATTCCTGTAATTGGGTCTTTAGCAGCCCATGGCATTGAACCATGTCCACCCTTACCCTTTAGAGTCACAAGTAGATCTCCAGCAGAAGCCATCATGGTTCCCTTGCGAGATAGGAAGATTCCTGGTTCAGGAATAGAGAATACGTGCAGACCAAATGCTGCAATTGGCATGTCTCCTGATGCAAGGTGCATGTCTTGTGAAAGCATCACACCAGCTCCATCATGACCTTCTTCACCTGGCTGGAAGAACATCACAACATTTCCCTTTAGTTGATCTTTGTTCTCGGCAATAAGTTGTGCTGCACCAATACCCATAGCCATATGTAGGTCATGTCCGCAGGCATGCATGTAGCCATTCGTTGAAGCAAAATCTAAACCAGTGTCTTCTTCAACAGCTAGAGCATCCATGTCTGCTCTAAGAAGGACAGTTGGACCAGGCTGGCTACCTCTAATAACAACTGCAGCAGCTGTCATGTCCTTACCTAGAGTCACTTCACCCAGTCCTTCAACTTCTTTGAGGACAATGGCCAAAGTCTTAGGTAGCTCTAGACCAAACTCAGGGACCTGGTGCAAGGCACGTCTAATAGCAACGAGATTCTCTTGCTTAGCATTGGCTTGGCTTTTGAGTGTGTTCTGGTCCATGG
>CALFOB010000042.1 GCA_937919125.1 uncultured Micrococcales bacterium
ACTTCGCCATCGATCTTTAGGACCTTGTCATAGTTAGAAAGCATGTGTCCAGCAATAGATCTGGTGAATGCATACTGAGTGTCAGTGTCGATGTTCATCTTCACAACACCGAAGCGAACTGCATCTGCAATCTCTTGAGGAGTTGAACCTGAACCACCGTGGAAGACAAGGTCAAATGGCATGTCCTTGCCATACTTGTCACCAACTGCACGCTGGATGTCATTTAGAAGTTCTGGACGAAGAACTACGTTTCCTGCCTTATAGACACCGTGAACGTTACCGAAGGTAAGAGCAGTTAGGTATCTACCGTTTTCGCCTAGACCTAGGGCTTCAGCAGTTAGTAGACCATCTTCGATGGTTGAGTAAAGATGATCTCCTTCGCCACCTTCAACACCGTCTTCTTCTCCACCAACAACACCAATCTCAACTTCCAAGATGATGCCTAAGTTCTTGGTCTGAGCTAGCAGGTCTTTAGAAATCTGAAGGTTCTCAGTTAGAGAAACAGCTGAACCATCCCACATCTGTGAGTTGAATAGTGGTTCCTGGTGGTTACGAACTCTTTCCTTGCTGAGTTCAAGAAGGGGAAGAAGGAATGTCTCTAGGTGAGGCTTAGAGCAGTGGTCAGTATGAATTCCAACAGTGATTGGGTAGTTCTTAGCAACTTCTCTAACGAAGTTAGCCATAGCAGCAGCACCGGTAGCCATGTGCTTCACTGATGAACCTGACCAGTAATCGCCACCACCTGTTGTTACCTGGAGGATGCCATCTGAACCAGCTTCGGTTAGTCCCTGCAGAACAGCGTTAACTGTCTGAGAACTAGATACGTTGATGGCAGGGTAAGCAAATCCACCTTTCTTAGCGCGGTCAATCATTTCTGCGTATTGATCAGGTGTTGCTACTGGCACTTTAGTACTCCTATGGTTTGGCTATTTCTTCGAGTGGAACATTTAGGTTTGGTTCTGGATCAACAGTTGCTGGAGGCATGTTTTCTAGATTCTCAAGACCTGATGTTGGTTGGGCAACTGCAATAGCTCCCCAGCGAACAGCAGTCTGAACACCTAGTGGAACATTGAAGCCAACACCGTAATCTTCTTCACCTTCAGCAATTGGGTTAGAAACAACAGCTGATAGGAATCCAGCAAGAGTTGCATCTCCAGCACCAACAGTGTTGATGACTTTAACCGGAGGAGTTCTAGCTGCCCATTGACCTTCTAAGGTCACAGCAATCATTCCATCAGCTCCCATAGAAGCAAGAACTACTTCAATGCCGTGTTCACATAGTTCACGTGCTGCATTAACAACATCACCAACGGTTGCTAGTTCTCTACCTACAGCAGATGCTAGTTCTTCAGCATTTGGCTTAATGACAGTTGCACAGCCCTTACGAGCCCAATAGGAGAGTGGTTCACCTGAAGTATCAAGAGCAACCTTTACTCCCATAGCTTTCATGGAATCAAAGATTGGCTGAAGATCAACATAAACACCGGTTGATTTATAGGTAGGAAGAGCTCCTGCGATTACTAACCACTTAGCTCCTGTGTTTCTAACTTCATCCTCAGTTAGATCAATAACCTTCTGCCAGTCTTCTTCACTTAGAGCTCTTGGAGATTCGTTTACCTTTGTGGTTGTTCCATGCTTATCAACAATTGTTGTTGAAACACGAAGGCTACCTTCAACCCACATTGGAACTAGGAAAGAAGATCCTGTTCTTTCCAATACATTCACATCAGCGTTGCCGATAGGAACTACACCTGGTGCATGAATGTTGGCAAGAGTTAGACCACGAGAAACGTTAATACCTTTACCGGCTAGTTCTTCACGAACATCATCTGCTCGGTTAACTCCACCGTTATCAAGGTTGTTTACAAAATAAGTTCTGTCGAGAGTTGGAGCGGGTGTCAATGTGACAACCGGAGCACCAAAGTGTCCTTGCGACATGTGTTTCTCCTACTCACTCGTATCTGTTTAGATGCCCAATAAATCTGGCTATTTAGAGCAAACGACACTGTCGGCTAACTCCAAAAAGTATAACAAAAGCCTAGATTTAGGCAGGTTCAGGCCTAAGGCTCTTGATTTTGTGGTTAGTTAGCTTGGCTAGTTCATCAAGGCTAGAAACCCCATGCCTGTCAGCCATATGGATGACAATCCTGGCACAGGCATCACTATCGGCTAGGGCATCATGGTGGTCAAACTCCTCATGGCCTATGGCATAAGCCACCTGATTGAGCCTGTAACTTTCTAGGTTGTAGGTCTTTCTAGCCATAATTAGGGAGCAGCCATAGCGAATATCGGGTAATTCAGCCTCAATCAGGGCAGCACTAGACCTCAATACCCCCATGTCAAACCCTGCATTGTGAGCAATCAGGTCATCCATACCTATAAACCCAAGCATCTGATCTAGTGCTTCTGCCCAGCTAGGAGAATCCACCACATCCTGAGGGTGGATGCCATGAACACCTATGTTGCCTGTTGCAAACCAGTCATTTGGATAAGGGGGCTTTATCAAGGTGGAGAAGGTATCAACGATCTTGCCTTCAGCTACCTTCACTAAACCAACAGCGCAGGGACTAGCTGAAGACCCATTAGCAGTCTCAAAGTCTATGGCTGTGAAATTTAGCGGCATGGTTCAATCTAACCCAAAGCCCAGTACACCGAAGATAGATGGCTCTAAGGCAAGTAAACTTGCTTGAATGGCTCTAACAATCGGTATCGTCGGACTACCAAACGTCGGCAAATCAACTCTCTTCAACGCACTTACTAAGAACAATGTGTTGGCAGCGAACTATCCCTTCGCGACCATTGAACCTAACGTGGGTGTAGTTAACCTTCCTGACCCAAGACTTCAGCAGCTAGCTAACATCTTCGGCAGCCAAACACTACTTCCAGCACCTGTGTCATTTGTTGACATCGCTGGAATTGTTAAAGGTGCATCTTTAGGTGAAGGTCTAGGAAACAAGTTCCTAGCTAACATCCGCGAAGCGGATGCTATTGCTCAGGTAGTTAGAGGCTTTGCTGATCCTGATGTTATTCACGTTGATGGCAAGGTTGATGCTTCAAGTGATATCGAAACCATCAACACTGAGCTAATCCTTGCTGATCTAGAAACTCTAGATAAAGCAAGAGTAAGAATTGAAAAAGAAGTAAAGGGTAAGAAAGTAGAACCTGCTGTTCTGGACACAGTAGATCAGGCTCTTGAGTTCCTAAACGCTGGTAAGCCTCTTTCAGTTTCAACTATTGACCTACTGCCAATTAAAGAACTTGGTCTGCTAACTGCTAAACCAATTCTTTATGTCTTCAACGTTGATGAGTCTGTGCTTAGCGATGCTGCTAAGCGTAAGCAGTTAGCTGACCTAGTTGCTCCTGCGGAAGCAGTGTTCTTAGATGCCAAGGTGGAGAGCGAACTTATTGATCTATCTCCTGAAGAAGCTAATGAACTTCTAGCCTCTCTTGGACAAGATGAGTCTGGTTTAGACCAGCTTGCTCGTATTGGTTTCAACACTCTAGGTCTACAGACCTACCTAACTGCTGGTCCTAAGGAAACTAGAGCATGGACCATCAAGAAAGGTGCAACAGCACCTCAAGCTGCTGGTGTTATCCACACTGATTTCCAAAGAGGCTTCATCAAAGCTGAAATTGTTTCCTTCGAAGACCTAATAGCTGCTGGTTCAATGGCTGATGCCAAAGCAGCAGGTAAGGTCCGCATGGAAGGAAAAGACTATGTCATGCGTGATGGAGATGTTGTTGAATTTAGGTTTAACGTCTAATCAGATTTAGTGATTCGCTAATTCCCAGATATGTCCACTTGGATCTTGGAAGCTAGCAGTTCTAATTCCCCATGGTCTATCGATAGGACCACTTAGTAATTCAACTCCATTTGCTTTTAGGTGATTAGCTACTGCATCAACATCTGGACACTTGAGTGTGTAGACAGAGTTAGTTCCAACTTTTGCTGCTTCGTATTTGAGTGGCTCTAGCAGAACTTCTGCTTCGACAATAGACAACAGGTTAATCACTGTGGTGCCAGCGCTATAGACAGAAGAAACTTCATCTTGAAAGACTTCTTGAAGTCCTAGTTTGTTTCCATAGAAATCTCTGCTGTGTTCTAGATCTTGGGTTAGCAGAGTGATGGCAAATATGCCACCTGAAAAAGTGTCAGCAATAGATGAGCCCATTGCCCTATTCTAAGGTTGTTGAATCTTTGAAAGAAGTAATGGTTATGAGAGAAAAGCTCTACACAGTAGAACGTGTTTACCCAGTAAGTATTGAAACCCTATGGAACGCCTGGGTAGACCCAAAGGCTCTAGAGGTTTGGTATAGCCCTGTTCAGCTAGAAGTAGCTAAAGACACTGTTTCTAATGAAGCAGTTGTTGGGGGAGTTTGGACAGTTGGTGTTGATGTTCCTGAATACAACTTCGTTGCCTACTTCTTTGGTGTTTACACCCAAGTCAAAGAGCATGAACTTCTTGAACACACCATGAACTACACCCAGTCTCTAGAAGAGTTCAAGAAGAGAGTTTCCTCTCCTGATGAGCATCTTATTCAGCTTGATTTCAAGGAAGTCGACGGTGGATCTTGGGTTTCATTCACTCAGTTCGGTGAAATGCCTGAAGAACAGATTGAGCTAACCAGAGAAGGAACTTCCTCATATTTCGATAACTTAGGTAAGTTCCTAGCCGCTAAGTAGCGGCTGGTTTATAGGATATTTACATGAATTTATTGTTTGAGAACCTAAATCTTCTTCCTGTATTCGTTGCATCCTTTGTTTCTTTCATCATTGGAGCAGTCTGGTTTGGTCCTAAGACTTTCTATCCGGTTTGGATGAAAGCTCTAGGTCGTGAAGTTCCAACTGAGCGCTACAAGATGACCGGCGGAGAAACACTACTTATGTTTGGTGGCACGTACCTTGCTGCCCTAATTCAGGTTCTAACTTTGGCTTTGATCTTCTCTCTAGGAGACAAGGGCTCTCTAACTCCTGCAACAGGCGCTCTTTATGGATTTATCTTCGCTGTTGGTCTAGGAGCATTTGCTTCTCTTTCACACAGAATCTTTGCTCAGCCTGATGGCAAGGTTTATAGATCACTTAAGGTTTGGCTTATTGAAGTTGGCCAGGATGTTGTTTGTGTAACTATTGCTGGTGCAATCCTTGGAGCTTGGGCTTAATTAGTTCTATGGAAATCAAGAGACTAAACGTTGATACTCTTGATGACTTCTTGGCCTACTTTGACCACAGAGCTTTTCTGGAAGACCCTAACTGGGATGGTTGTTACTGTCAGTTCTACTTGAATACTCCTGAACAGAACTCTCTTGAGGGAGACAAGACAGAAGTAAATAGAGCTTCTGCTTGTTCAAGAGTTGAAACAGGTGACATGGATGGCTACCTTGCTTATGAGGGGGACAAGGTTGTTGGCTGGTGCGCAGCTGGTAGTTCTCTTTTGTATCCAGGATTACCTGGAGCAGATGAAAAGGTAGCTCGCATTCTTTGCTTTAATGTTGATCCAGACAGACGAGGTCAGGGTGTGTCAGGTCAGATGCTTGATTTGATTCTTGAAGACTTAAGTTCAAGAGGCTTTGAAGCAGCTGAGGCGGGACCTAACCGGAACTCTTACTCAAATAAGAGCTACAGAGGCTCTTTTGAGATGTTCAGCAAAAGAGGCTTTGAACCTGTAGCGGAACTAGACGATGGATTTGTTTTGGTTCGTAAATACTTGATCTAGTTCTTAGTCGTCATCTTCATCGTCTTCGTCGTGATCACCGTGGTGCTCATCGCCGTATGAATCGTCATCAGAATCTTCATCTTCATATTCTTCATCTTCGTCGTCATCGCCGCCTCCAAAGTTCAAAGGAGGAACGACAGGGACAATCGGCTTAGGGGTGGAAGTTGGTGTTGGTGTTGGTGTTGAAGTTGGTGTTGAGGTTGGAGCTGGGGTCACCACGACAAATGGTGTCTGCGAAACGATTTCTTCAGAAGGGCTTGCAGGAATAGTTCCATCAACTAGAGGTGCAGGTGTTTCACTCGGAATCTTTGGGGCCAGACCTGGGTCCACGACCTGTGTAATGTTTGAAGGGCTCATCTCAGATGAAGAAGTATTGGCCATCACGGCAAAGGTTGAACTACCTACGGCTGTGGCTGCAATAACTAGGCTGGCAATTGCTGAACTTGAAATACTCATTATGAAACCTCTTTTCGCTTACAACCTAAGCCTACTAACTGAAAGCAGCATGCCTACAGTCTGTGTTTATGCTGTGTGTTTCTAGAACTCAGAGCTGGCTATTACTGGCTTACCTTCTTTGATTCCAGCCAGTAAAACACTGACAACATGGCCAGCTGTCATACCTTCAGGGAAAGCAGGGGCAGAGCCAAAGATAGCTCTGGAGGCTAACCCAGTCTCGGTATGCCCAGGCTTAGCATCTGTGACCTGAATCTTGTCTCTGCGGAACTCTTGAGTGATTGTTGCAAGGTAACTAGCGTGAGCAGTTTTTGAAACTGTGTAGGCAGACATTCAGATCGGAAGAGCACACGTCTGAACTCCAGTCACTAGCTTGTATCTCGTAT
>CALFOB010000043.1 GCA_937919125.1 uncultured Micrococcales bacterium
ACTCGTAAGGGTGGTGCATCAAAATATCACGCTGACGCATCGCCGAGAAAATACTTACGTCCTTATCTTCAACCGGCTGAAGGTAGCGATTGGTGATCACCGGGTGAGGCGGGTAATGCAGGTCAGCACGCTTCAGCGAAGAAATCTCAAATAGACCGGTTAGGTCAAGCGGCGACGGCAAGTGATAAACGTCTTCATCACTGATGTCCAACTCGCGAATCAGAAGTTCCAGAACTTCCGGATTAATGTCATTGGCAACTTCAAGACGAACCGGTGGGCCAAAGCGGCGACGAAGCAATTCCTTTTCAAGTGCAAGAAGTAGGTTCTCGCCTTCGTCTTCGTCAACCTCAAGGTCTTCGTTACGGGTAACTCTGAAGTTGTGGAACTGAAGTATTTGCATACCTTCAAACAGAGTTTGTAGGTGCTGGCCCATAACTTCTTCAATGGTGATGAACTTCACTCCAGAACTTGATCCTGGAACTCTAATGAAGCGAGGAAGTGTTGGTGGAACCTTTACTCTTGCAAAAAGTCTTGAATCATTTTCTGGGTGCTTGATCATTACTGCGATGTTCAATGACAAACCAGAGATGTAAGGGAACGGGTGTGCGGGATCAACTGCCAGCGGAGTCAACACAGGGAAGATTTGCTTGCGGTAGTAATCAGTTAGCTGCTCTTGTTCGGTAGCTTCTAATTTGTCCCAGTGAGTGATGTTGATTCGAGCTTCTTCAAGAGCAGGTTCAATTTCATTGATGAATAAACTGCTATGTCTTTGTTGCAGAGTGTGAGCAAGGTTGCTGATTTGAGTAAGAGCTTCTGCTGGTTCTAAACCAGAACTTGATGTAACAGCCATTCCTGTTTCAAGTCTTCTTTTTAGTCCTGCAACTCGAACCATGAAGAACTCATCAAGGTTAGAAGCAAAAATGCTTAGGAAATTAACTCTTTCAAGTAGTGGAAGAGAAGAGTCTTCGGCAAGTTCTAGAACTCGCTCGTTAAATGCAAGCCAAGAGAGTTCACGATCTAGAAAACGATCGTGTGGCAAGTCGCCCCCATTTGGTGGGAGGGTTATTGCCATGGTCTCTTCAGACATAGTGCTTATCCTTGCAGATGTTTATTGACGGGTGGTTAATTCTTAGTTACCGCTAAGAAACCGAAATGGTTTCATCATTTGGAGCATTGAAACGGTAGCCAACGTGTCGAACAGTTCCAATCAAGGAATCCAAATCGCCTAACTTTGAACGAAGTCTTCGGATATGGACATCAACTGTTCTGGTACCTCCAAAATAGTCGTAACCCCAGACTTCACTCAAGAGCTGATCTCTAGTGAATACTCGTCCTGGGTGCTGGGCTAGGAACTTTAGAAGTTCAAATTCCTTGAAAGTTAGGTCCATTGACTTGCCATTTACTTTGGCTGAATAGGCCGCATCGTCAATAACAACTCCAGCAACCTGAATCTTGCCTTCTGTTTCTTTGACGTTGTTCTTTGTCAGAGCAAGTCTTATGCGAGCATCGATTTCAGCTGGTCCCGCTGAATCCAATAGGAAATCATCTGCTCCCCATTCAGCTGAAATAGCAGCAAGTCCACCCTCATTAATAACAAGGAAGAGGGGACAGGATAAACCTGTTGTTTTGAGGACGCTGGCTAGAGACTTTGCTACTACTAAGTCTTTGCGAGCATCAAGAAGAATAAGGTCTGCTCCAGGAGCATTTATTAGGGCTGCTGGCTCAGCAGGAATGTGTCTTACCTTGTGGCTGAGCAGGGCTAGCGAAGGAAGTAGGCCTTTGTCCGGATTCTCGGACAAAACAAGCAAATGAGCCACAATCTTCTCCTGTTTAGTCCTTAAATTCTACCCCTCTGAGGCTATGCATAGGGCATGATGGTTTTTATGAAGAAAGCTTGGATTCCAATCGCCTCGGTATGGCTATTAGTTGCCGTTGGGGCGGTAATTGTGGTCCTGACCATGGATCAGGGAGAGGCCATTCGCGGCTTTGGAGTCCTAGCAGCTGGAGCCTTGGCCATCGTTTCCCTGTTTCACCTAGTCACTTCTCATACAGAGGGAATAGTTGAGCGTTTGATTTACGTTGCTGGCGGAACCTATGCAATTTTGGCTCTTGCAGGGTTCTATATTTTGCTCAAGGCCTAGACTTGAATCATGTTGTTGTTCATTGAAATCTTCTTTTTAGGCCTTTTGGTCCTTGCTGGACTATCTATTGCTGGAATCAGCTTCCTGGTTCTTTACAAGCTCTTCAAGGGTCAGCGCTAGTTGTTCGTTTTACCAGAAGGTCTACCTCTTGAACTAACCCCACTTGCCTTTCTTGTTGGCACTTGGGAGGGAATCGGTGTTGTTAGCAATAAATACGTCTCTAAAGAAGATGCAACAGAGCAGAAGTTTCAACAGAAAGTAACTTTCTCAGTTGGTGAAAGTAATTACCTCACCTACCACGCAACCTCCAGACTTCTAGGTAATGCAACCGATGGCTCAGAAGACATTGAACTTCCAGCTGAACTAGGTTTCTGGCGTCTAGCCAAGCCAGCAGAAGAAGCTGACTACGGGCCTTTAGTTCTAGCTGGCTCAGGAGATCGAAAGATCAAATCACCTGAAGATTTAGAACCGCTTAGAAATGAACGTGGTGGCTTTGACATAGAAGCATCAATCATTCACCCAGGAGGAGCATATGAGTTTTATGCAGGTCAGGTTCTAAAAGGTCGTATTGATATGAGAACCGTAGCCGGAAGCCATATGCCTATGCACTTAATTGATGCTGGCAAAGGTTGGGGTTATGGCGAGCGCATGTATGGAACACTCACTAAAGAAGGTGTAGTCAAACTTCTTTGGGTGATGGAAGTTGCTGCTTCTGTGAGAGATGAACTTGTTCCTCTTGTATCTGTTGAACTAGATCGAATCTAATGACCCAGAGCTTTTCTAATCCGCTAGTTGAACAAAAAGAATTCATCGCGGGATCATCTGCTGTATTACTTGAAGATAAGTCAGTCTTAGTTGTCTCTGGTGAAGATCGACTAACTTGGCTGAATGACCTCTTCAGTCAAAAACTCGATGATCTGAACCCAAATGTTTCAGTTGAAGCCCTTTGGCTT
>CALFOB010000044.1 GCA_937919125.1 uncultured Micrococcales bacterium
CAGCAGTTGCCATTGGTGCGTGAATACCAAGGACTTTACGAGTAGTAGATGCTGCTCCACCACCGAAACCAACAAGAACACCAGCAGCACCAGTTCTCATTAGGTGAAGTGCTGCTGTGTAGGTAGCTGCTCCACCAACAATTACAGGAACATCTAGCTCGTAAATAAATTCTTTTAGGTTCAAAGCTTCTTGAGTCTTTGATACGTGCTCTGCTGAAACAGTAGTTCCACGAATGACAAATAGATCAACACCCGCAGAGATAACTGCCTTTGCATACTCTTTGGTCTTCTGAGGAGATAGAGCACCTGCAACGGTAACGCCTGACTTACGGATGTAAGCAATGCGCTCCTTGATTAGCTCAGGCTTGATTGGCTCACTGTATAGCTTCTGCATAGCTGCGGTTGCTGACTCAGGAGACAACTTAGCAATCTCTTCTAGCTGCTTAGTTGGATCTTCGTATCTAGTCCATAGTCCTTCTAGGTCTAGAACACCAAGACCGCCTAGCTTGCCAATAGCAATAGCTGTGTCAGGTGAAACAACAGAGTCCATTGGAGCTGCTAGAACAGGAAGCTGGAAGCTATAGGCATCAATGTTCCATGCTGTTGAAACATCTCTAGGGTCACGAGTTCTTCTTGAAGGAACAATTGCAATGTCGTCAAATGCCCAGCTACGGTTACCGCGCTTACCGCGACCAATCTCTATTTCGCTCATTAGTCTCTCCTAGCGGTTGTTGTAGTTCGGTGCTTCAACGGTCATTTGAATATCGTGCGGGTGGCTTTCCTTTAGCCCAGCAGGAGTAATTCTTACGAACTTACCCTTAGCCTGAAGCTCATCGATTGTTGCAGCTCCGACATATCCCATAGCCGCCCTTAGGCCACCAATTAGCTGGTGAGCAACGGTGCCAACTGTTCCACGGTAAGGAACTCTTCCTTCAATACCTTCAGGCACTAGCTTGTCTTCACGAAGAACATCATCTTGGAAGTAGCGATCCTTTGAGTAGCTCTTTGCTTCTCCACGAGATTGCATCGCACCGAGAGATCCCATACCTCTATAAGTCTTGAACTGCTTGCCGCCAACGAAAGTGATATCTCCTGGAGCTTCATCAGTACCAGCTAGTAGTGAACCAATCATTACAGCGTTAGCTCCAGCTACAAGTGCTTTTGGAATATCTCCTGAGAACTGCAAACCACCATCAGCAATTACTGGAACACCGAAAGGCTTACAAGCCAAACTTGCTTCGTAAACTGCAGTGATTTGTGGAACACCGACACCTGCGATAACGCGAGTTGTACAAATAGAACCTGGTCCAACTCCAACCTTCACACCATCAGCACCAGCTTCAACAAGTGCAGCAGCACCTTCGCGAGTTGCAACGTTTCCACCAATAACATCAACGTGCTTAGCTACTGGTTCTGCCTTTAGCTTGGCAACCATATCTAGAACTGCTGTGTTGTGTCCATGAGCAGTATCAACAATAAGAATGTCGACACCTGCATCAACAAGAGCCATAGCTCTTTCCCAACCCTGATCGCCAACACCAACAGCTGCTGCTACTAGTAGACGACCCTTTGAGTCCTTGCTAGCCAAAGGATACTTCTCACTCTTATCAA
Organism: uncultured Micrococcales bacterium; assembly: GCA_937919125.1. Classification (GTDB taxonomy): domain Bacteria; phylum Actinomycetota; class Actinomycetes; order Actinomycetales; family Microbacteriaceae; genus Rhodoluna. Next base: position 1,612 of record CALFOB010000044.1, read on the forward strand.
AGTCTTTGATTGTGATTAGACCCTTCAGTTTGTTGCTTGGATCTACCAGTGGAAGTTTTTCAATTCTGTGCTGAGCAAAAATAGCAATCGCAGTCTCTGGTGAAACTCCAACCGGAGCAGTAACCAAAGGCATTGGAGTCATTACATCTTTAACCAAAGTTGTGGTCTTCTGAACTTCGTTCACAAAACGCATATCTCTGTTGGTCACAATTCCAACAAGAGTTCCATCTTCATCAATTACTGGAAGACCAGAAACGCGGTAGGTTGCACAAACTGCATCCACCTCCTGCAAGGTAGCCAGCTGATGGGTAGTTACTGGATGAGTAATCATTCCAGCTTCTGATCTCTTGACTAGATCAACCTGGGTTGCCTGCTGGTCAATAGATAGGTTTCTGTGTAGAACACCAAGACCACCCTGTCTAGCTATAGCGATAGCTAGACGAGCTTCGGTTACAGTGTCCATAGCTGAGGACAGTAGAGGGATGTTGATAGATAAGCGCTTGGTTACCTGAGTTGCAGTGGATACCTGGCTTGGGACAACATCGGACTGGCCGGGCATAAGCAATACATCGTCATATGTGAGACCAGTGAAGCCAAATGGGTCATTTTCAGTCATTTTCAACCTGTCAGGAGTTTAGATTAGCCAATTCTACCCTGACTAATTCACTCTTGTTTAGGGTCAATTTGGACTGAAGATGGAGCCCTGCGAAAAGGTCCCAGTACTGCCATATCTAAGGACTGAATACTCCCTTTGCTCAAGGAACCCATCTTCGGTGAACAGATCCTTGCCCCTGACTTTTGAACTAGCCAGTGCCTGCCTCAACTTCTCAGGACTATCGCTTCTAGCTTGTCTGTAAGCGTCAGCGGCTAACTCGATAGCGTCAACTGTCCTCTGAGCCAAAGCAAGCAAGGTCATCGAACGAGGCCCTGCTAGTGAGAGATTGCCAATCTCCTTACCTAACTCCGTTCTAAGTTCCGGATCAATCTTTTGTTTAGGGCTAAGCGCTTGAGCACCTCTCAGGGACTTAGCCCAAAAGTATGACGAATAGTCTCCAAGGTTGCTCGGCACTAGATAAACCTGTGGAACATCGGCTACCCAATCAGCTAAAGAACTAAAGAAGCCCAACGACTCCTCCATTGACAGAAGCACAAGTGAATTCGGCTTGGTTTTACCTATTGCTTTCACATCTTTGATTCCAGCTGTTTGAACCTTTAGCCCATTGAAAATCAAACCTAAGGACAAGGACTTCAGTTGCTCTCTGTTTTGAGGAAGTGACCCTGAAACTACCAACACACTATCGGGACTTGCCTTATCGATGAACTTAGCTAAAGCAAAAGAGTCTTGGCTTGGGCTAGTTGCCAATCTGAAATGCCAAGGCTTTGAGTTCTTACTGCCTAGGTCATCGGCAAGCGGAGCTGTTGAAATGATTGATAGCTGTTTCTTATTATTCGAAGACATTAGTACTTCTGCAGAATCAGACTCTATCGGTGCCAATAATACATCAACACCAAGAGCACGAAGCTTAGAAACAGCTCGTTTGCTTTCAGCTTCCGTGTCACCTACATCGGCATAGCTAAGTTCAATCTTCACGGGTGTTTCTTCAGTTGCTTGATCAATTGCTGCTATCTTTGCTGCTGCTCTTTGAATCGGACCTGCGAAGCTAAGCGCTCCACTATCTGAAACAAGAACTCCAACTTTTAGTGCTGGTGCTAAAGGTTTCGCATTTCCAATCGAAACGATGTAGATAACTCCTGCTGTTACTAATAGTGCTGCACCTATGCTTTTTACTTTTCTCATCTGAAGAGAATAGAAAAGTAAATCGATGCCTGCTTATCTTTTCAACAGGCCCATCAGCAAGGACTTAAAGAGAAAACCTCGAGCAATGCTCGAGGTTATTCTTTGGCTTAGTTTGAGTGTTTAGCGCTCAACGATTGCTAGAACGTCTCTAGCTGAAAGCACTAGGTACTCTTTACCGTTGTACTTTAGCTCTGTGCCGCCGTACTTAGAGAAAATAACTCGGTCTCCAACTGAGATGTCCAGTGGGACACGGTTACCGTTGTCATCGATGCGACCTGGGCCAACTGCGATAACTTCGGCTTCCTGAGGCTTCTCCTTAGCGGTATCTGGGATTACCAGACCTGAAGCAGTGACTTGCTCTGCCTCAACTGGGAGAACGACAATACGATCTTCTAGTGGCTTGATTGAAACCGACACGTGAACCTCTTCTTTATTGACTGGATTTAGGTGAAAAAGACACCTTCGGCACAAGTTTATCTCTTTTTAGCACTCATGCAACTAGAGTGCTAACTCTTCGCTGTTAGCGTTAGTTCATGGACCGCACCGGCTTTTTGAGCCTCATCAGCCTCGAGGGGCAGGCACTACTAGCCGAAGTTGGGGAGATTGACTCCAAGTCAGACATGGTCAAAATAATTTCCAAGCTCAGGGGTAAAGGTCACCCAGCTGAACTTGTGGCCACCGTTCTAACTCAGGTCAAACTCAGAAGACGAGCTAAGGCTAAATTCGGAGAATTTGCCGAGGGAATGTTCTTCACTGAGGAAGGACTCGAACAAGCATCAAGGCTAAAAGTCGCAGCCATTCATGCAGGCAGATTTAGATCAAACGGAATAACCAAAGTTGCCGATTTGGGTTGTGGGATAGGGGCTGAGACTCTGGCCTTCGCAAGTTTAGATATTGCTGTGACAGCCATTGAACTTGATGAGGTCACAGCGGCTATTGCAACCTACAACCTTGCTGGCTTTGACAATGTCAAAGTAGAGCAAGGTGATGTCACCAAGCTAAACCTTGAGGAATACGAGGGGCTGTTCCTTGATCCTGCTAGAAGAGATCTCAAAGATTCGAAAACCAACATCAATAAACGCAAATACGACATCAACGACTTCAGTCCTTCTTTTGATTTCGTTCTGGAAGCCGCAAGAACTAAGCCAACAATTGTGAAACTAGGTCCTGGCATGGATCACAAGGATATTCCTGATGATGCTGAAGCCGTTTGGGTATCTGATGATGGTGACCTTGTTGAACTTACTCTTTACTTCGGATCTCTAAGAAGAGATGGGGTAAAGAGATCTGCTTTACTAATCACTCCAACTGGAACTCATGAAATTACTAGTGAGAGTAAAGAGCGTCTTGATGCCCCTCTAGGGGAACTGGGAAAGTACCTCTACGAACCTGATGCTGCTGTGATCAGATCTCATCTAGTTGGCGATCTTGCTGAGCAACTAGGTCTGAATATCTTCTCTAATGAAATTGCTTACCTTTCAGGTAATGACTCTGTTAGCTCACCGTGGCTTAGAGGCTATGAAGTATTAGAGAACCTTGTCTTCGACAGGAAGAAACTAAAGGCTTACCTAAGAGAGAAGAACATTGGAACTCTTGAAATCAAAAAGCGCGGCGCAGACATAACTCCTGAACAGCTAAGAAGAGAACTAGACCCTAAAGGTTCTGAGTCAGCAACTCTGATTGTCACGAGAGTTGATGGAGCTCACAGGGTTCTTGTTGTGAAGCCTCTAGATAGATAAAACCCCTCCAAGATTTCTCTTGAAGGGGTTTTAGATAAATCCTTATTACCTGTTCATACCTGGACCCATGTCAAAATCTGGCATTTGCTCTGGTCTTAGGCCGTTGCGGTCATCGAAGCACAGTGCCTCATACACGTGCATGCAGCCATAGTCATCGCCATGACGTGATCTCAAGAATGCACCTAGAACTAGGAACAGAAGTGCAGTAGCAATTCCCACGTAACCTAGAACAACTCCCGTTAGAGCCATCCAGCGGCCCTTTTGACCTGAGGTCTTTAGCTGTTGCAAAGCAACGTGTCCGCTGATTACCGCAGCAGGGGCTCCGAATAGTGAAACAGCGCTAGCCAGTGAAACAACGGCAAGTGTGTTTAGTTCATTGAAGTTGAACTTGTTACTCTTTTCAGCCACCTTGCTCTTTTCGGTCTCTTTGATCTTTGCTGGCTCTTTGCTTTTTTCAGACATTTATTTCTCCTTAGGGTTCGTCCGAGATAAACACTAGGTAGTTCTTATGTGAGAAACCCTAGATACACCTGCGAGAAAGGTGTGAATAACGAGGGCTAAGACTGGACTGTTGTCACTGGCAGAGTGGACTCTGCAGAGAAATTCAGTGAGCTAGGGGCTCTCCCAGACATTATGAGTTGAGCACCAATGGCTGCAATCATTGCTCCATTGTCTGTGCAGAGACTAAATGGCGGAATCCTAAGTTCTATTCCATTAGCTTCACACTGTTCTTTAGCTACTTCTCTAAGCCTTGCGTTAGCTACTACCCCACCGCCAAGAAGCAGCCTTGGAACATCAAACTCTTTACAAGCACTAACTGCCTTCTTGATCAGAACATCAACAACTGCTTCTCTGAAGCTTGCTGCAACATCAGCAATTGAGAACTCTTCACCTTTTGATTCAGCAAGTTCAACATGTCTTGCAACAGCTGTCTTTAGTCCAGAGAAGCTAAAGTCATAGCGATGCTTTTCCATGTCTTTAGGAAGAGTTAGCCCTCTAGGGAACCGGATGGCATTTGGATTTCCATCTTTCGCAACTCGATCTATTTCAGGTCCACCTGGATAGCTAAGACCTAGAACTCTCGAAACTTTATCGAAAGCTTCACCCGCGGCATCATCAATGGTTTCACCAAGTAGCTCAACATCATTTAGTAAATCTCTAACAAGAAGTAGAGAAGTGTGGCCGCCAGAGACCAGTAGAGCAATAGTTGGTGTTTTCAATTCCCCTCTATCGAGAATGTCTGCACCTACGTGGCCAACAAGGTGATTCACTGCATAGATAGGTTTACCAGTTGCAACAGAAAGTGCTTTGGCGGCACCAACTCCAACCATTAGCGCTCCAGCTAGACCCGGACCATTGGTAACAGCAATTGCATCAATCTCATCAAGAGTTAGATTGGCTTTTTCTAGAGCTTCATCTAAGACAGGTGTTAGCGCTTCTAGATGCGCTCTAGCAGCAATCTCAGGAACTACTCCGCCAAAGATTGCGTGCTTATCCATGCTGGAAGAGATGATATTAGCCAGTAACTGGTTACCTCTAACTATTCCAACACCAGTTTCATCACAAGAAGTTTCAATACCTAAGACAACCGGTTCCTTATTTGTCTTTCGCTTAATGTCTGTCCTCATAATGAAAGCATCAACACCATCCGGCTGGTAATACTTCTTACGTGTGCCAATCTGCTTGAAACCAAACAACTTATAGAGCTTCTGAGCAACTGTGTTATCTGCTCTAACCTCAAGGAAGATCTCCTTGGCACCTAGTTCTGTGGCTTGAAGATTTAGGGTATCCAGCAAGGATTTACCGATACCAAGCCCGCGCTTATCTTCTCTAACAGCAATGGTCTGAATATCTGCCTGATCACTTCCAGGTAATTTACTCAATCCTGCATAACCAACGACTTCGTTGTCTTCAAGAGCAAGGATGTAATAGGTGTGCTTGGCTGCTAACTCAGACTTGAATGTCTCTTCAGGCCAAGCATCATTAGCAAAGCTAGCTGTCTCTAACTTCATGATCTCTGGAAGGTCTAGCACTGTGGCTTGTCTAATCTCTATCGCCATTAACCGCTCACCTTCTTACCCTTACTTGGAACAGCATCAGGTTCACGAAGATAAATAGGCGTGATGTCCTTGCGGGTGTTCACGCCTGTGAGTTCCTGAGCAAAAGCTATCTGCCCTAAGGCCCCTGCTCTCACACCTAGCTCAGTCTTAGCAAAACCAGCAACATCAATAAAGCCAGCAATGTCTTCTTCTTTGTTAACTGATGGGCCGTGTGTTCTAGTTGGAACACCTTCTACAACTCCTGAGTAAGTTGCCCAGAAGACTTCTTTTCTTCTGGCATCGGTGGTTACCAAAAGATTTCCAGCATCTGGATTCTCTAAATAGAAATCCAAAGCAATGGAATCAAGAGAGCAAACTCCAACTAGTTCTGCCTGCGCCCCAACAGCAAAGTATCTAGCTGCAGCAAGACCCACTCGAAGACCTGTGAATGGGCCAGGGCCGACGCCTGCAACAACAGTAGCGATCTGATTAGCTTGGATGCCTGAATCTTGCAGGACCTTTTCTATAGCTGAACCAATGCGTTCAGAGTGGGTCATTGGCTCTAGGTAGTTCAGTTCAGCGATGACTGATCCCATGCTTAGAACAGCTACGGTTGTTCCAGCTGAGGTATCAATTGCAAGAGCGAATTGAGTAATACGTGTAGAGGCAGCAGGGGTCTTCATTAGATTGAAACACCTGCCCATCTATCTCCAAAGCCAGTTATCTTTACCTGACGTTCTTCCGTCGCACCGGTAGTGTCTCTAGCTATTTCTACTTCCAGCCAATGCTCTGAAATGTCGTTGGTTAGACCCTGCCCCCATTCAACAAAAACTATTGAACTCGCGAAGGGAATATCCAGGTCATCTAGTTCACCTGGAGAACCTAGTCGGTATGCATCAACGTGAACAAAAGGTGCTTTGCCTTCACGCTTATGAGTTCTAGCAACTACGAATGTAGGGGAAGAAACATTGCCTTCAACTTCTAAACCTTCACCAACACCTCTAGTGAAAGTAGTCTTGCCTGCACCTAATGGGCCAATGAGTATTGCTAGATCTCCAGCTTTTAGTGCTTTGGATAACCTCACGCCAAGATCATGCATGTCTTCGCTAGTTGCGATGACTTGCTCAAAGATTGGGTGTTGGTGATTCAATTCTCTAGCCGATAAATTCTCTGTTGAATCTAGAACCAATGCGGGTAACAATCTCGTAGTTGATCGTGTCAGCAGCTGCTGCAAGGTCATCTGCTGTCGGCCCGCCATTTCCAAAGATAACTACTCGATCTCCAGGAGAAATGGAAGCATCGCCCACATCAACAACAAACTGATCCATAGCAATACGAGAGAGAATCTTGTAGTTCTTGTTATTGATAGTTACCTCTGCATTGCCTGAAGCATTACGAGGTAATCCTTCGGCATAACCGACAGGCACTAGAGCAAGTGTTGTTTCTCTATCGGTTCTGTAGAGGTAGCCATAGGAGACACCTTCGCCTGCTTGAACTCGCTTAGTTTGAACAACCGTAGCTTCAGCTGTCATAACTGGCTTTAACCCAAATTCAGCTGCTCTGTTATCGCTGAAAGGTGATAGCCCATAAAGAGCAATGCCGATTCTGACCATGTCGTAGTGAGCCTGAGGATAGCTAAGAGTTCCATCGCTTGCGGTTAGGTGCCTGAGTTCAAACTCAACGCCCAACTTTGCCGCCATGGCAAGAGCTAATTCAAATCTCTCAATCTGAACAAGGTCTTCCTTCACTCCAGTTGAAGATAGGTGGCTAAAGATTCCAACGGTCTGGACTAGACCTTCTGCAACAGCCGCTTTAGTTTCAGTAAGTAGCTCTTCAAGTTCATCAATGGTCACACCATTACGAGATAGACCGGTATCAACCTTGATGTGTATCTGAGCAGGAGTGCCAACAAGAGCAGCTGCCTTCTTCACTCTGAGTAATTGCTCAAGAGAAGAAACAGCAACGTCAATCTCATGCTTGATAGCTGAGACAAAGTCATCTTCAGGGTCATGAAGCCATGCAAGGATGCGAGAAGTGATGCCAGCAGAGCGAAGTGCTTCTGCTTCTCTGAGATCAGCAACACCTAGGTAGTCAACGCCTTCAGATTCAATCTTTCTAGCAACCTGAAGCATGCCGTGACCATAAGCATCTGCTTTGACTACACCCATAACTTTTACATGATTACCTGATGATCTAACTAGCTTCCTCATGGTGTCTAAGTTGTGAGCTACGTTATTGAGATCGATAGTGAGTTTACGCATGGGCTAGTTTCCTTCCGCGATAACAAAAGCACATGCCATGCCACCATCGTGAGTAATTGAAAGGTGCCAAGAAGCAATGCCCATTTCTTCTGAACGGTCTTTAGTTGCACCTGTTACCTCTAAGTGTGGTTTGCCTAAAGAGTCATTGGCAACCGTTACGTCCTGCCAACTAAGACCAACAGGGTTTCCTAATGCTTTGATTAGTGCTTCCTTTGAAGCCCAGACACCAGCAAGAGACTGCACTGATCTTTCACGCTCTGTTGGGGTAAAGATTCTCTCAATCAGAGCAGGGGTTTCCTGAAGTTTAGATTCGAAACGATTCAAATCAACCAGGTCAACACCTATACCCACAATCATGATTACTCGACTGTTACCGACTTGGCAAGGTTTCTAGGCTGGTCAACATCCAAGCCCTTAGCCGCAGCCAACTCCATAGCGAAGATCTGTAATGGAATTACGTTCAAGATAGGTGCAAGCATCTTGTGAGTAGCTGGCACATAAATAACCTCGACTGCATACTTTGCTACTTCTGGATCTCCTTCTTCAGCGATAGCAATTACCTGAGCTCCACGCGCTCTAACCTCTTGAATGTTGCTTACCACCTTGGCATGAAGAGAATCAGGATCACTAGGGCTAGGAACAATGACTATTACCGGTTGCCCCTCTTCAATAAGTGCAATAGGACCGTGCTTTAGCTCACCTGCTGCAAAGCCTTCAGAGTGAATGTATGCAAGCTCCTTGAGCTTTAGAGCACCTTCAAGAGCAATAGGGAAGCCTACGTGTCTACCCAGGAAAAGCACTGAACTAGCGTCTTTGAACTTCTTAGCCAAGGTTCTGGTCAGGTCCATGTCGGCAAGAACATCTGAGATGTCGCCTGGAACCTTTAGTAGTTCACGTCCAATGGTTTCTAGCTCATCTTTTGAATGTGTTCCACGAACAGTTGCTAGGTGAAGACCGAGTAGATAAATAGCTGTGATCTGTGCTGTGAAAGCTTTAGTTGAAGCAACCGCTACTTCAGGTCCTGCGTGAGTGTAGACAACAGCATCTGCTTCACGAGCAAGGGTTGCTCCTTGGGTATTACATATGGACAGAACACTTGCGCCTGCCTCTTTGGCATAACGAGTAGCCATCAGAGTGTCCATGGTTTCGCCAGACTGGCTCACTGCAACAACCAAAGTGTTCTTAGTCAAGATTGGTTGACGATATCTAAACTCGTGAGAGAGTTCCACGCTTACTGGAATCTGTGCCCAAGCTTCGATGGCATACTTACCAACCTCTGATGCATAAGCGGCAGTTCCGCAAGCAACCATGATGATTCGATCGATGTTTGGAATTAGATCAGCAAGAGCATCTAGTTCTTTGAGCTTCACAACACCGTCACTTGAAACACGAGCCATCAAAGTATCGCCAACAGCTTGAGGCTGATCAGCAATCTCTTTAGCCATGAATGAAGACCAGCCACCCTTGCTAGCAGCACTGGCATCCCAGTCAATGGTGAATTCATCATGGGAAACTTTTTCACCAGCAAATGTTTCAATGCCGACGCTGTCTGCTTTGAGAATTACAATCTCATCCTGACCAACAGCAATTGCACGCTTAGTGTGTTCAACGAAAGCTGCAACATCGCTACCTAGGAAGTTCTCTCCGTCGCCCAAACCAACGACTAGTGGAGCATTTCTTCTTGCGGCTAGAACAAGGCCTGGCTCATCTTGGTGGATAACCAAAATAGTGAAGGCTCCGTGCAGTCTTCGAACTACAGTTCTAAAGCTTTCAACCAGGTTTCCTGACTTGGCATATTCAGCTGCTACTAGATGAGCTGCTACTTCTGAGTCTGTCTCGCTAGAGAAGACAGCTCCTTGAGCTAGAAGCTCAGACTTGAGTTCAGCAAAGTTTTCAATAATTCCGTTATGTATCAGGCTCAGCTTGTGGTTAGCTCCACCTAGGTGAGGGTGAGCATTGCCATCGGTTGGAGCTCCGTGGGTTGCCCAACGGGTATGCCCGATACCAATGTGTGCTTCGCCTAGAGGGTGGTGGTCAATGTCATCGACCAAGATTGCTAGCTTGCCCGCTTTCTTACGCGTCTCTAGTACGCCAGCGTCATTGATCACTGAAACACCGGCGCTGTCATAGCCACGATATTCAAGGCGCTTTAGTCCGCCCAACAAGACATCAACAGTTGACTTTGGTCCTACGTAGCCGACGATTCCACACATGCCTCTAGTTTAAGGCAGAATGGCTTATGTGACTGGCTTACCCATTGGTAGTACCTCAGATGAGGCACCAGTTTCCCCTTTTGATGAGATTTCCCGTAATCAATGGTCTGAATTAGCTAAAAGCTCAACATCTCCCCTCACTGAAGCAGAGATTGAAAAGATCAGAGGTTTGGGAGATTTCCTAGATATGGCTGAGGTTTCAGACATTTATCTACCTCTGAGTCAGTTGCTCAATCTGTATGTGACCCAAGCTCAAGAACTACATTCAGCATCAGATGCTTTCCTAAGTAGAACTAACAAACGAATTCCATTCATTATTGGTGTTGCTGGATCTGTAGCTGTTGGCAAGTCAACAGTTTCAAGACTTCTAAAAGAACTTCTTAGTAGATGGCCATCAACTCCAACTGTTGCTCTTGTAACTACCGATGGCTTTCTTCACCCAAACTCAGTTCTTGAACAACGCGGGCTTATGGAGAGAAAAGGATTCCCTGAATCTTATGATCGTTTAGCTTTATTGAAGTTTGTGGCTGACATCAAATCAGGTCAAGCAGAAGTTTCAGCACCGCTCTACTCTCACCTCACCTACGACATTGTCCCAGGGGAAAACATTGTTGTCTCATCCCCTGATGTTGTGATCATCGAAGGTCTAAATGTTTTGCAGCCACCAGCTCTAGGTCAAGAAGTAGCTCTTAGCGATTACTTTGATTTCAAGATTTATGTTGATGCACCAACTGAAGAAATAGAGTCTTGGTACTTAGATAGATTCCAGGCCCTTAGA
>CALFOB010000045.1 GCA_937919125.1 uncultured Micrococcales bacterium
TGTTTGCACGGTGTGCCTTTACTTCAACTGGAACCTGGTAGGTAGAACCACCAACACGACGTGAGCGAACCTCAACTGTTGGGCGAACGTTGTCTAGAGCCTTCTTTAGAAGGACTACTGCGTCTGCACCGCTCTTGGTAGCTGCACCTGAAAGTGCACCATAAACGATTGACTCAGCAACGCTCTTCTTGCCATCAAGAAGAATCTTGTTGACCAAAGTAGTTACAACTTGTGAACCATATACTGGGTCAGAGACCACTGGCTTCTTGGTTATTGGACCTTTACGAGGCATTACTTACCCTTCTTTGCACCGTATTGGCTGCGAGCCTGTTTACGGTTCTTAACTGCCTGGGTGTCTAGTGCACCACGGACGATCTTGTAACGAACACCAGGAAGGTCCTTAACACGACCACCACGCACTAGCACCATTGAGTGCTCCTGGAGGTTGTGACCTTCGCCTGGAATGTAAGCGGTAACTTCAATACCGTTTGAAAGCTTGACACGAGCAACCTTACGAAGAGCTGAGTTCGGCTTCTTCGGTGTTGTTGTGTATACACGGGTACATACTCCGCGGCGCTGTGGGCTGGCCTTAAGTGCTGGCGTCTTTGACTTAGTAGCCTTAGCGCTGCGACCCTTGCGGACCAACTGCTGAATTGTTGGCACTGCTTCTCCTTGTTTAATCCTCGGTTCCCCGAGAGTTTGGTTACTTCTTGTCTCTTTTTAGACACAGCGGTTGCTGTATCAAAAACCTGTTGTGGCCCACCGGAGCTAAATCACTAGAGCTTTAGGGCTGGGTTTGGTCTAAACACAAACCTTGCCAAGCCTACAGAAATAACTCCCGTGGGTCAAACGGATTTTTTAGTCTTCTTTCTTTGCTGTCCAGTCGTCTAGATCAGCGCTGAAAAGGTTAGCTGCAGAGAATTCCTCAGCCGCTTCGGTAGCCTCTGGGGCCTCCCAAATACGGTTAGGGTATCTTGCTGCCTTAGCTTCTTCGGTACCTACAACCTCAACATCGCGGTACTGCTTTAGACCAGTACCTGCTGGGATCAACTTACCGATGATCACGTTCTCCTTTAGACCCTCAAGCTTGTCTTCTCTGCGGTCTAGGGCTGCCTGAGTCAAGACTCGGGTAGTTTCCTGGAACGAAGCAGCTGACAACCATGATTGAGCAGCCAATGAAGCACGGGTCATACCCATTACTTCCTGACGAGCAGAAGCTGGCTTCTTGCCTGACTTCTGTGCTTCACGGTTCTTAGCCTGGAATCTGGTGCGGTCGATAACTTCACCTGGAAGCATGTCGGTTTCACCTGATTCGATGACGGTGACCTTACCCAGCATCTGACGAACGATGACCTCAAGGTGCTTGTCGTGCAGAGGCACACCCTGTGAACCATAGATCGCCTGAACACCACGGATGATTTCGAATGCAGCCCACTTAGGACCAAGCACAGAAAGAACAGCGTGTGGGTTAGGAGTTCCATCGATGACGTACTCGCCCTGGCCTACCCAGTCACCAGGCTGAACCAAAAGTTCTGATTCAATCTCGGCTGCGTTGATAGTAGCGATCTTGTCCTTCGGTGAAAGCTTCGCGAAGGTCTTAGAAGTTGAACGGCTGAACGCGTAGTTCTGTGCGATCTTGTCAGCTTCTTCTTGACCTTCTTCTGAAGGAGTGATGAAGACATCAACTTCCTTCACGATTGCATACTTAGAAACTAGGTCGTTAGCGTTTAGAACCTTACCTGGCTCAACCTTTGCCTTCTTTAGCTTGGCTAGTGCGTCAGCATCAGAGACTGGGTAAGCGATAAGACCATCTGCAAGAACCTGGCCGTTAGAAACAACGTCACCAACCTTTGCAAATACACGCTGCTTTGACTTGTTACCGTCGTGAGCAAATGGCACAAGTTCATACTTGACCTTTGACATTGTGCTCTTAGCCTTCTTGTTCTCGGCTGTGACTTCCTGCAACTTAGCGTCAGTTAGGTTGATGCCTGGCTCCAAACGAGGAGTTACAGTGCGGTCAACTTCAACTTCGATGTAGTCATCAGTGATCTTGGTAACTGTTCCAGCTTCCTGAACAATGAGAGCTTTACCAGCCTTCAATGTGTCAGCAACCTTAGAGCCATCCTTGTCATCTACTGCGAAAATCACCTGAGCAAAGATCTTGTTCTTGGTGGTCTTCTCGTCCTTGGCGTCAACTTCTGCGATTTCGCGGATAGTTACGTCTCCTCGGCAAACAGTGAATACACGACCAGATGCCTTAAGTTCGATACGTCCTGGCCAGAAAGCTAGAACACCGACCTTACCCTGACGCCATCCCGGACGAGCTTCTAGCAAGTCGGTAACACCAGTAAGACCCTGAGTGATGTCATAAGAAATCAGACGCTCAACACGAACCTTCTGACCACCAATTGACTTCAAGATTGTTCTCTTAGTAGTTGCAGCAGCTGCACCACCGGTGTGGAAAGTACGCATTGTTAGCTGAGTACCAGGCTCACCAATTGACTGAGCCGCGATGATACCGATAGCTTCACCAAGCTCAACCGGCTGGTTGGTAGCAAGTGAAACACCGTAACAAGCAGCACAAACACCAGATAGAGCATCACAGGTGAAGACTGAACGGATCTTTACAGTTTCAACATCAGCAGCCTTTAGGTTGTTGATGACCTGAAGGTTGATTGAGTCATTGCGCTTAGCAACAACTGTTGAACCAACTTTCACATCTTCAGCAAGCTGACGCTGCATGACAGATAGTTCGATGTTCTGGTCATCCCATGCACCATCAACGTCCTTTAGAGACTTCTCTAGGAAACGTGTTGTGCCACAGTCTGGATCGCGAACGATAACATCCTGAGCCACGTCAACTAGACGACGGGTTAGGTAACCAGCAGCAGAAGTCTTCATCGCAGTATCAGCGTTACCCTTACGAGCACCGGTTGCGTTAATGAAGTATTCAGAGGCTGTTAGACCAACTAGGTAGTTACCCTTTACTGGCATCGGAGCGAAGTCACCAGATGATGTTGCAACTGGTCCACGCATACCTAGAACAGAACGAACCTGAATCCAGTTACCACGAGCACCTGATTCAACCATCATGCGAATCGCGTTACCCATCGGCATTTCCTGCTGAAGGATTTCCTGAATTTCGTTAGTTCTCTTGAACCACAAAGCTCCAAGTTCGTCACGACGCTCTAGGTCAGTAATACCACCTAGGTCGAATGACTCTTGAATCTTGGTGTGTTCTTTTTCACCATCAAGAATCATCTTCGCGCGTAGCTTGTCGAACTTACCTTCAGAGTCGAAGTTTGCATCCGAGATAGCCATTGACACACCTGAACGAGTAGCCCAGTAGAAACCAGCATCCTTGATGCGGTCAAGTGCCTGAGCAACTTCAGTACGCTCGTGAAGTTCAACCATCTCTGTAAGGATCTGGCTAATCTGCTTCTTACCGACCTGAGTCTGAGTCCACTGGAAACCGGCAGGCAGAGTCTGAGCGAACAGAGTACGACCAAGAGTTGTCTCCTGGATAACTCCATCGATACGAATCTTCACTAGAGCCTGAAGGTCTAGGTTGTGTGAATCGAAAGCAAGCTGAGCTTCCGCTACAGAACCGAATACACGACCCTCGCCCATTGCGTTTTCTTTGACAGTTGTCATGAAGAAAAGACCAATGATCATATCCTGTGAAGGAGTAGCAACTGGCTTACCATCTGAAGGCTTCAAGATGTTGTTTGAAGCAAGCATCAATAGACGTGCTTCAGCCTGAGCCTCAACAGATAGTGGAAGGTGAACAGCCATCTGGTCACCATCGAAGTCCGCGTTGAACGCAGCACAAACCAATGGGTGCAGCTGGATTGCTTTACCTTCAACCAATAGCGGCTCGAAAGCCTGGATACCTAGACGGTGAAGAGTAGGTGCACGGTTCAGTAGCACTGGACGCTCGCGAATAACCTCTTCTAGAACATCCCAAACCTGTGGACGGCTACGCTCAACCATGCGCTTAGCACTCTTGATGTTCTGGGCAATACCCTGATCAACCAGACGCTTCATTACATATGGCTTGAATAGTTCCAACGCCATGATCTTTGGAAGACCACACTGGTGCATCTTCAGCTGAGGACCAACAACGATTACTGAACGACCTGAGTAGTCAACACGCTTACCCAATAGGTTCTGACGGAAACGTCCCTGCTTACCCTTTAGAAGATCTGAAAGAGACTTCAGTGGGCGGTTACCAGTTCCGGTAACTGGACGTCCACGACGTCCGTTATCGAATAGAGCATCCACAGCTTCTTGAAGCATGCGCTTTTCGTTGTTCAAGATGGTCTTTGGAACAGCACCTAGATCAATGAAACGCTTTAGACGGTTGTTACGGTTGATCACACGACGGTAAAGGTCGTTTAGGTCAGAGGTAGCGAAACGTCCACCATCAAGCT
>CALFOB010000046.1 GCA_937919125.1 uncultured Micrococcales bacterium
ATATACGAAGTATTTGTCACCTGGGCGTGAATCTTGTATGCACCGGCACATGGTTTTAGGATTGAGATTTCATTCAAGACGGCACTGATTTGATCTTGAGTTCCTGTAAAGAAGAGTCCTTGAGAAGTATTTGAATTGGTGTTCAATTGCACTGCTCCAGATGTGCCACTGTCAGTCCAAGTTAGATTTCCAGCTTCTGCAAGCACGGAGAGCGTAAGGGTCTCAAGCGGATCGTTGCCGGAGATAGATGAGCCTTGCAAAGTGTCGTTGGTATTGATCAGAGTTATATCTGGCCCAGCAGCCTGAGCCGGAACTACGAATCCAGCAAGGATTAGCCCCACTGTTGAAATGGCAGTACTAAATGCCTTGATTGGTCTCTTCATGTTTTCCTTTACACGCTTTTGCGTCCAAGTCTAGAACGAAAATCATAATAAAGTTAGTTTTTTCATAAATGAGCTGAAGTCAGCCAAATCCAGCAAGGTGAAGGGCGTTTGGGGCTAATTTGCCTGGTATTTAGTTGTTACGGCCCCAAAGGACTATGGAAGTGGACTTCTTAGGTCTTCTACCTGAAGGCAGGCTAACTGTCCCAGAGTCTCCTACTGCAAAGACTCGAACTCCTGGCTGCTTCTGAGATAGCTCTTCAACTAGTTTCTCTAGTTCATTGACCCTTATCTTCATCTCCACTAAATAGTTCTCAAGATCAAGGATTCTCTTGATAGCAACTAGAGATACGCCTTCGCTGGATAGCTTTGCTACCTCAACTAGTTGGGTGACGTTTCGAAGGGTATATCTTCTGGACTGACCGATAGTTCTACTTGGTCTAACAAGGCCCATGCGGTCATACTGACGAAGAGTCTGTGGATGCATCTTGGCTAGTTCAGCTGCAGCTGCAATAGTCAGGATAGGAGCATCAGGATCAATGTGGTTCATTAGAGAAGTCCTGCTCTATTCAGTAGATCTTGTCTTGGGTCTTCTTTAGGAAGTAGTTCATCAAATTCAGCTAGAGCTTTAGCAGCTTTATCGCTTATGTGTGAAGGAACTAGAACTTCAACAGTTGCAAGTAGATCACCGACACCTTTAGCTGTTGTAACACCTTTACCCTTAACTCTCAACACTCTTCCATTAGGAGTGTTAGGAGCAACTTTTAGTTTCACAGGATCTCCACCAAGAGTTGGAACAGAAATAGTTGCACCCAAAACCGCTTCAGCAAAAGTTACTGGAACAGATAGACGCAAGTTATTGCCATCTCTACTAAAGACTGGATGAGGTTTAACAGAAACAGTGATAATTAGGTCCCCGTTAGGTCCACCGTTAGGTGAAGCTGCACCTTTGCCACGAAGCTTAATCTTCTGGCCATCTAGAACTCCAGCAGGAATCTTTGCATTGATTGGATCCATGCCTGCGTAGTTCAACTTAATAGTTGTTCCATTAACAGAATCAATGAATGGAAGTTCAGTAGTTGCAGTTAGATCTTGTCCTGGCATCGGACCACCGAAACCACCAAAGCCTCTTCCGCCTCCGCCAAACAAGTTAGCAAAAACATCTTCGAAGCCAGCGTTAGATTGTCCGCCACCTCCAGGAGCAGTGAATCTTGCTCCACCGCCCATAGCTCTGAACTGATCGTATTCTCTTCTTTGTTCTTTATCTGAAAGAACAGAATATGCTTCAGAGATTTCTTTGAACTTAGCTTCAGACTTAGCATCATCTGGATTTGAATCCGGATGATATTTTCTTGCTAGCTTTCTATAAACTTTCTTGAGGTCTGCCTCAGTTACATCTTTAGCGACGCCAAGAACTTTATAGAAGTCCTTCTCTAACCAATCTTGACTTGCCATCTTCTAACTACTTCGCTTCAGGAATAAAAACTGCAACCATTGCTGGACGAATAATGCGATCACCTAGTTTGTATCCAGGAGAGATTACATCTGCAATAACATTTTCTTCAACTTCTGTTGAGGGCGTCTGCACTAATGCGTTGTGTAATTCAGGATCAAACTTCTCACCCTTTGCACCAAACACAACAAGACCAAACTTGTCTCCACCATTACGCAGCTTGTTTAGAACTGCAGCAAAAGGAGACCCTTCTAGATCACCGTGTGCTTCTGCAAGAGATAGGTCATCGAATGCAGGAAGAAATGCTCTGATAACTTCAGCGATTGCTGCATTGCGAGCAACATCTCTGTCTCTCTCAACGCGAGTCTTGAAGTTAACAAACTCAGCCTGCAGCCTCTGCAAATCAGCTAGAAGCTCTGCTTCCTTACTGATCGGCCCAGTCTCTTCAACTAGGTCCTGTAGTTCAGCATCTAGCGGATCAACAGGGGAGTTGTCGGGTGAGTCGGGACCCTTAGATCCCGACTCAAACTCTTCCGACACTACTTCTTCTCTTCTTCTTCGTCGACTACTTCAGCGTCAACAACATCTTCAGTTGAAGGTGCTTCTTGCTCTGCTTCTTGTGAAGCAGCAGCGTAGATAGCTTCGCCCAACTTAGTCTGTGATTCGTTTAGCTTCTCAAGAGCTGACTTCACTGCATCGAAGTCTTCTCCTGCAAGAGCAGTCTTTAGAGCATCAACATCTGCTTGCACATCTGTCTTTACTTCTTCAGATAGCTTCTGGTCGTTATCCTTGATCAATTTCTCGATCTGGTAAACCATCTGCTCACCCTGGTTACGGGTGTCTGCTTCTTCGCGACGCTTCTTGTCTTCAGCTGCGTGCTCTTCTGCATCTTTAACCATGCGCTCAATGTCTTCCTTAGACAATGAAGAACCACCGGTAATAGTCATTGACTGTTCCTTATTAGTTCCCTTGTCCTTAGCTGACACGTGCACGATACCGTTTGCATCGATGTCGAAAGTAACTTCGATCTGAGGCAAACCTCTAGGTGCTGGAGCAATACCAGTTAGTTCAAAGTTTCCAAGAGACTTGTTATCTCTAGTGAAATCTCTTTCACCTTGGTAAACCTGGATGCTAACTGCAGGTTGGTTGTCATCAGCTGTTGTGAAAACTTCTGATCTCTTAGTTGGAATCGCAGTGTTACGTTCAATCAACTTAGTCATGATTCCACCCTTGGTTTCAATACCAAGAGATAGTGGAGTCACGTCAATCAATAGAACGTCTTTACGTTCACCCTTAAGAACACCGGCCTGAAGTGAAGCACCAACTGCAACTACTTCATCAGGGTTTACACCCTTGTTAGCTTCTCTGCCACCGGTAAGAGTCTTAACAAGTTCTGCAACCTGTGGCATACGAGTTGAACCACCAACAAGAATTACGTGTGCAATGTCAGAGACCTTCACACCTGCTTCTTTGATTACATCGTTGAAAGGCTTACGTGTGCGCTCCAACAAATCGTTTGTCATTTGTTCGAACTGTGCACGAGTAATTGTCTCGTCCAAGTTTGCTGGACCATTCTCGGTTAGAGATAGGTAAGGCAACTGAACGTTGGTTGACATTGACTGTGAAAGTTCTTTCTTAGCCTGCTCAGCTGCTTCCTTTAGACGCTGAAGAGCAATCTTGTCTTTAGCAACATCAACACCCGTTGTTTCCTTGAACTTTTTAACCAAGTGGTCAACAAGTCTCTGGTCCCAGTCATCTCCACCTAGACGGTTATCACCTGAGGTTGCTTTTACCTGGATAGTTGAGAAGCCATCATCTTTTCCAACTTCTAGAAGTGAAACGTCAAATGTTCCACCACCTAGGTCGAATACCAAGATCAATTCATCTTCTTTACCTTTATCAAGACCATAAGCAAGAGCTGCTGCTGTTGGCTCGTTGATAATTCTTAGAACGTTAAGACCTGCAATCTCACCTGCTTCTTTGGTTGCTTGACGCTCGGCGTCATTGAAGTAAGCAGGAACAGTAATAACTGCATCTGTTACTGGCTCACCTAAATAGGTCTCAGCATCTCTCTTAAGCTTTCCTAAGATACGAGCTGATAGTTCTTGGGCGGTGTATTTCTTACCGTCAACATCAAAGTTCCATGTGGTACCCATGTGACGCTTCACCGAAGCAATGGTGCGATCCACGTTTGTTACTGCCTGGCGCTTAGCGGTCTCACCGACAAGCACTTCGCCGTCCTTAGTGAATGCAACGATCGAAGGGGTTGTGCGGAAACCTTCTGCGTTAGCAATAACGGTTGGTTCTCCACCTTCTAATACGCTTACTGCGCTGTTTGTTGTACCTAGGTCAATACCTACTGCACGTGCCATGTGGTTGTTCTCCTTATTAGTGCCCGCCCTTACTGGGCCGCAGCTTTTGTGTCTCAAAACTCGAACTTGAGCCTTGTTGACTCAAGTTTCACAAATCCCAAGCGTTATGTCAAGCAAACAAACTGAAAACTTGATGTGAGTCGGCTCAAGTTCGCTCAAGGCAAACAAACCCCATAATCGTTGTGAAAAAGTACCTAAAACCAGCCACCTTTAGAGCTTTTTGCCGTCAAACTTTCCCTATGACTAATTCAACGAAGCCAAGATCAAAACACGCTACCTGGGCATGGATGCTTTGGGACTGGGCTGAACAGCCTTTTCCAACAATCATGCAAACCTTTATCTTCCCAGTGTTCCTGGCTTCAGCCGCTGGCGCTGTAGCTGCTAGCTGTACTAACCCTGACTTAAAGAATTCATTTGACGCTCAATTAGGACTGACCACCATAATTGCCGGAATTGCGTTGGCGCTTATTGCTCCGGTTCTAGGAAGACGAAGCGACACAAATGGCAAGAGAAAATTTTGGTTGCTAACCAACACTTACATCTTGGTAGCTCTGATGATTGCTGCGTTCTTCATCGAGGCAAAGCCTGAGTATGTAATTCCAGGCCTCATCATTTATGGCGTGGGTTCTGTGGTGCAAGAGTCGGCTTTCATCAGCTACTACGCGATGCTCAAGCAGGTATCTACTGAAAAGAATATTGGACGGATCTCTGGCTACGCATGGGCCCTCGGCTACGTTGGCGGAATTATTCTTTTGGTTCTCGCACTCGTTGGATTTATTCAAACGGATACGCCTTGGTTTGGGCTCCCAAGTGATGGAGACCTTGGAGTGCGTGCGGTCTTCTTGATGGCTGCAGTGTGGATGTTGGTTTTCTCAATTCCACTAATGCTTTTTGTAAAAGAGATCCCTGCTAAAGCAGGAGCTAAGCGCGAAACAATTAGAGAGTCCTACAAGTCCATTGCTCGCCAACTTGTAAATATGCGCAAAGATGCACCAGAAGCTTTCAAGTTCCTAATTGCAAGCGCAATCTTCCGAGACGGCCTAGCAGGAGTGTTTACATTCGGTGCCGTCATCGGTGCTCTAGTCTTCTGTTTCGAAACAGCAGACATTATCGTCTACGGAATTGCAGCAAACGTTATTGCAGGTATCGGAGCAGCCATCGGCGGGTGGCTGGATGACCGTCTTGGTAGCAAGAAAGTAATTGCCACATCTCTTGTTGGATTGATACTCGCTGGTAGTGGAGTGTTCTTCTTCTCTTCATTCGGAGCATCTGCTTATTGGATCTTTGGATTGATGCTTGCTCTATTTGTTGGCCCTGCTCAAGCTTCTGCTAGAACGTTTGTGGCAAGGTTCGCACCAGCTGAACGCGAGGGGGAGATCTTTGGTCTCTACCAGTTCACAGGAAGAGCAGTTAGCTTCCTAAGTGGTGTTATGTGGACTTTATCAATCACTTTTGCACAGATAGTGCTTGGAATTCAGCAAGCGACTATTTGGGGCATCTGGGGCTTGATGATTATTCTGATCACAGGTTTGATCCTGTTGCTTCGAGTTAAGGAACCAAAGGCTGCATTGAAATAGTGCGAGAGTCTCATTCAGGCTAGCGAGCGCCGATACACAAGTAAGTGGTGTTAGTTGAATGAATAAAAAAGAACCCCTCTACTTGGAGGGGTTCTTTGTTTAATTAATCTTTTTGTTCTAGTGGTTCATTACCAACATCTGTTTGATAGAAGTTGAGGAATGAACGAGAAGCTGTTGGGCCTCTTTGACCTTGGTATCTGCTGCTGTATTTAGCTGAACCGTAAGGTGTCTCCGATGCACTTGATAGCTGGAAGAAACAAAGCTGACCGATCTTCATGCCTGGGTATAGCTTGATAGGCAATGTTGCGGTGTTAGAAAGTTCTAGAGTTACGTGACCCTTGAAACCAGGGTCAACAAAGCCTGCTGTTGAGTGGGTGAGTAGACCTAGTCTTCCAAGGGAACTCTTACCTTCAAGTCTTGCTGCAATGTCATCAGGCAGAGTTACAAACTCATAGGTTGAACCTAAAACGAACTCACCTGGGTGCAGGATGAAAGGCTCATCAGCGCTAACTTCAATTAATCGAGTTAGATCAGGCTGATCAACTGCTGGATCGATGAATGCGTACTTGTGGTTATCGAAAAGGCGGAAGAACCTATCTAGACGAACATCCATGCTGGATGGCTGTAACAAGCTCATCTCTAGTGGGTCTAGGCCAATACGACCTGCTTCGATTTGGGATCTGATATCTCTGTCTGACATTAACATAATCAAAAGGTTACCCTGAACTTCTCTTAGGGTGCTGTTGGTTGCTAGCGTGTAAGGCAAAATAGAACCTATGAGCGACCAGAGACTAAGCCCGCCAGGGTCTATGAAGCGAGTCTTCGACGGTGAACCGGGGGCTTTGCTTGAAGTTCCTAAGAGCAAAAGAGGACCACTAGCAGCAGCTATCACTCTTCGACTTGGACACCTATTCTCTAGATGGCTAGAACGTAATGTGGTTACTGGTTGGGGCGGTTCAGCTCCGCAATTGATGCTTATTGTCCTATTGGTTAGACATAAGTCTCTAACTATGGGTGAGGCAGCTGAGTTGTTGGATGTGACTCCAAGAGCTATTACAAGACTTGTAGATTCTCTTGAAAAAGAAGGTTTAGTTTCAAGACAGGTTAGCCCTCACGATAAACGTGTTTATCTGATCTCTGTAACCAAGAAAGCCGAGGTCATGGCTAAAGCCATGATGCCTAAGCATGAGAAGAGAATGACAGAGCTCTTCAGTGTCTTTACCGACAAAGAACTTCTTGAATACATTCGCCTAAACAGCAAATTAGCTAGTGCTCTAAAGAAAGCGTTGTCTAATAACTCTTAGTGCTCTAGGCCAACCTTCTTCTGAATCCACAACATCCACTTAGGTGCATACCAGTTGGCTTTTCCAAAGAGTCTCATCAGAGCAGGAACTAGTAGTGCTCTAATCACAGTTGCATCAAGCAAAACAGCAAAAGCAATTCCAAGTCCAAGCATCTTCATGATGCTCACACCGCTTGTTGCAAAAACTATGAACGAGAATGCAAGAACAAGAGCGGCTGTTGTGATGATGCGTCCTGATCTCTGAAGACCAAGCGCAACTGAATCTGTTGTGTTCAGTCCCTTATCGTGTTGTTCTTTAATTCTTGAAAGTAAGAACAACTCGTAGTCCATAGATAGACCGAAAGCTATCACGGCAACTAGAACTATCGATGATGAATCAATTGTTCCTAGCGTCGCAAAATCACCAAGCAACCACTTTAGATTTCCATCCATAAATACCCACACTAGGAAACCTAGAGTTGCGAACAAGGATAGGAAGTTTAGAAGAACAGCCTTGATCGGAAGTAGTAGTGATCCTGTGAAAAGGAATAACAAGACCAGAGTTGTAACAACAATCCAGAGCACTGCCCATGGAAGATTATTTGTAATTCCAAGAAGTGAATCAGTGTATGCAGCAGCAGATCCACCGATAAGAATCTCAGAGAAGTTGTTTGGTAGTTCTCTCAAGGCTGTTGTCAGCTGTTCACCAGCTGGGCTTCTAGGCTCAACATCAGCGATAACAACAATGCGAGTCCAAGTGTCACCCTCATAAGAACTGAAG
The DNA here is from genome assembly GCA_937919125.1 of uncultured Micrococcales bacterium. GTDB lineage: Bacteria > Actinomycetota > Actinomycetes > Actinomycetales > Microbacteriaceae > Rhodoluna. The sequence continues at coordinate 7,846 of CALFOB010000046.1, forward strand.
AGTGTCTCTGTGCCAGGAACTAGCATCCCATCGGTAAAAGTTCCATCTGGCATTTCAATCTTTGTGAATACACCCTTGGAAGTTTGAACTCTTACGATGTCTTCCTGGTTAGAAAGCTTTGTAGCAAAACTTGTGATTTGTTCATCGTTTGAACTTTTCACCATGATCTCAACTGGTGAACCTTCACGTCCTGCGAAGCGTTCACGAATCTGATCGGTTGCAACTACCACTCTGTTATCTGGTGGCAAGATTCTGTCATCGACAAGACCAAGTTTTATGCCTGAGCCCAGTGATGCCAGAGAACCCAATGCAATGACAGCAACAACAATGATGGCTACCGGTCTCTTCATAACAAACACTGCAAGCTTTGACCAGAAGCCAACATCCTTAGTTGGGCGGTGCTTGAATAGTGGCCAACGCTCTAGGTTGTCACCTAGAAGGTTGAGAAGAGCTGGGAGAGCAATCAAGGCTGCTGCAACTGCTAGAGACACAGATACAAGGCCAGCCATAGCAAAGGACTTTAGGAAGGTCTGTGGGAAGAAGTTTAGGGCAACCATAACTAGAGCAACAGTTAGTCCTGAGAAGAACACGGTGCGACCAGCAGTCATCATGGTGACTTCAACAGCCTTAGATACTTCTTGCTTCTGCTGACGTTGTTCACGGTAGCGGTTCACCATTAGAAGGGCATAGTCAATACCTAGACCAAGGCCTAAACCTGTTACTAGGTTCACTGAGAATGTAGAGGTTTCTGTTAGAAGAGATGAGATCCAGATAAAGAAGAACGAACCAAGGATGGTTAGAACTGCAATCATCAGTGGCAACCCAGCTGCAACCACAGAACCAAACACAAAGATCATTAGCAGCATTACTAGCGGTAAGGCAATTGACTCAGCCTTGATTAGATCTG
>CALFOB010000047.1 GCA_937919125.1 uncultured Micrococcales bacterium
GATGTTTGGTGGATCACCAATCAATGTGGCGGCTCCACCAATGTTTGAGATAAAGACTTCAGCCAGGATGAATGGAACCGGGTGAACCTTTAGATACTTGGCAACCATGATTGTCATTGGAACTGCCAACATGATTGTGGTCACGTTATCCAGCAGAGCAGAACAGAACGCAACCAGCAAAAGTAGATAGACGAATGCCTGGCGTGGACGCCCCTTAGCCAATTGAATAGCTTTGATAGCTAGGAACTCAAATAGTCCAGTTTTGTGGATTACCCCGACAATAATCATCATTCCCAGCAGTAGGAAGATTACGTTCCAGTCGATACCAGTTTCGTGGCTATAGAAGGCCGCATCAGCATTGGTTGCACCAATGATCAGCATTAGAGTTGCCCCAGCACAGACAACTGCTACACGGTTGATTTTTTCGGTTGCTATGAACACATACGCAATTAGGAATATGGTTACTGCGGCAATGGTTAACATTCTTAGATCCAATCGGTTAAAGGCGAATTACTTCGCCGACCCGACTTCCCAGCACACCACTATCAGTTTAGCCCATGGGTTCACTCAAATGAGAGGCCATCTAAACCTTGTTGGCTAGGCTATCTAACATGTCCAAAACCCAAGCGGCCAATGAAGCCAAGTCTCGTAGTTGGCTATTCAACTACTTTGGTGCTGGCCTTATCTGGGGTTCTTCCTTCTTCTTTATTGAATTAGCTAATGCATCTCTTTCTCCTGTTGGATTAGCTTTCTGGAGATGTGTTCTTGGGGCCTTCACTCTCTATCTAGTTCTACGCATCAAGAAGATCAAGATCCGCAAAGACATAAAGTTCTTTTTGCTCTGTTTCGTAGTTGGTCTAATCAACACCGCTATTCCTTTCACCCTCTTTGCTTTCGGTGGCCACCACGTATCTTCGGCTTTCTCTGGAATGGCTAACGCCATAACTCCTATTGCAACAGTCATCTTCTTATTGACTGTGTTTAGGGATGAAAAGGTATCTAGAAACCAAGTCATTGGTCTGCTTGTTGGTGTTGTTGGAGTGCTGACACTTATTGGTGTTTGGCAAGGTGTGCAAACTGATTCTTGGCTAGCGGTCGTAGGTATCGTGGTTGCTGCCAGCTGCTACGGTTTTGGTGGTCCATTTATTCGCAAGTTCGTTGAACCTAGAGGACACCCACTTGAAGTTGCTGCCTTTGGTCAGATTGCGGCTGCAGCTACTCTGTTGCTTCCTGTTTATCTAACCCAGCCTCCAATGACTGCTCCTTTCACCACTCAATCTTTCAGCGCTCTTCTAGTTCTTGGAATATTTGGAACAGGTATTGCCTACACAATGTATTACCCGCTACTTAGACAAGTTGGATCTGCTGTTTCTTCAACAGTTACCCTGCTTGCTCCACTTGTTGCAGTAACCCTGGGAGTTGTTGTTCTGGGAGAGAAACTAAGTTGGTTTGAACCAGTAGGTGGATTCATCATTCTGATTGGTGCAGCTATTGCACAGGGTCTATTTAGAAGACGTAAATCTTTAGCTATGTAATTACTTGATCTTCACATCAAGTCTTAGTTCACCAACAGCACCCTTAGGAACTACTGGGCTAATTGGTTTCACTGGAGGAATAATCTTGAACTCTTTTCCTAATTCAGGACGAGTATCCGTTTCACCCTTGTTAGGCCAGAACGCACATGCCCACTCTGCTTGAGCAGCAATGCTCAAAGAAGGATTAACTCCTGGATTAGCAGAAAGAGCTGAACCATCAAGAATGTGTAGACCTGGTTGGCCAAAGGCACGAAGGTAACCATCAAGAACACCTTCCTTGGCATTCGGAGCAATAACAGATCCTCCCAGGAAATGAGCAGTCATAGGAATGCCAAATGGTTCTGTCACAACAGCTCCTGCAGTTCCATCAAACTGCTCAGCTAGTTCTCTAGCTAGCTTGTGTCCTTCAGGCACCCATGCAGGGTTTACTTCTCCATAGCCTTGTCGTGAAGTTAGTTTTCTACCTAACAATCCGCGCTTAGTAAAAGTAGTCAGTGAGTTATCTCTAGATTGCATAACAAGAAGAATCAAGGTTCGTTCAGGCCAAGTGCGGAGGTTATACATACTTGGTAGAGATCCAAACTTCTTGATGGATGCAACTATCAGTCTCCAGACAGTTGGCTTCTGACCTTTAGGTCCAGAAGCCATAATGCTCTCCATGATTCCCATAAAGCCTGAGCCTTTGCCATATCTAACTGGCTCAACGTGAGTGTGTTCATTCGGAAAGACACTGGAAGTAATTGATGAACCCAAAGAGAAATCAATATCTTTACCCTTAGCCACCACTCCTAGTAGAGACTCGCTATTAGTCCTGCTTAGCGAACCAAGAGTTGAGCTGATGCCCTGCAGATGACCCTTACTTCTAACTTTGTGAAGTAGCTTTGCACTTCCTAAAGCACCAGCAGCAATGATTAACTGATCTGCTGTGTAGACATTCTTCTTGACCCAACCGGTTGAAGATGAATGTCTCGCTCTAATCTCATAGCCCGATTCTGAATCAATGATGTCGGTAACAGTGGTGTTAGCAACTACCTCTGCCCCAATCTGTTCAGCAAGATAGAGGTAGTTCTTCACAAGAGTGTTCTTAGCCCCATGTCTGCAACCAGTCATACACTCGCCACAGTTTATACAGCCGGTTCTGGAAGGACCCACTCCGCCAAAGTAAGGATCTTCAACTTCTTTACCAGGCTCACCAAAGTGGATACCCAGAGGTGCCATCTGGAAAGTATCTCCATAGCCAAGCTTGTCTGCTGCCTTCTTTAGTTCGATATCAGCAGGTGACATGTAGGTATTAACCTCAACACCGAGCATTCGTTCTGCTTGTGAATAGTAGGGGGCTAGCTCCTTTTCCCAATCACACATCTTGGCCCAAGAACCGGTCTTGAAAAATGTTGTTGGTGGGCGATACAAAGTGTTTGCATAAACCAGAGAGCCTCCGCCAACACCAGCACCTGACATAACCATGACGTTCTTGAGAAGGTCTATTCTTTGAATTCCTCTAAGGCCAAGTCTTGGAAAGAATAAGAATTTCTTGAGATTGAATGATGTCTTGGCAAAGTCAGTGTCTTTGAAACGAGCACCTGCTTCAATGACCAGAACCTTATAGCCCTTTTCAGTCAAACGCAGAGCAGAGATAGAGCCACCAAAACCAGATCCAACGATGATGACATCGTAATGATTCTCATTCTGATTGGACATGGCTACCTCTTCTATGGGTGTCTTAGCGGACTTGCTGGTAGACGTTCCTGTGAAACCCACTTCTCCTGGTAGCCAGTAGATGAACTCATGAGATCTAGGA
>CALFOB010000048.1 GCA_937919125.1 uncultured Micrococcales bacterium
GTGATCAGGTAGCGGTTATGAGTGCTAGACCTGGTCGTATTCAGGAAATCATTGAAGTAGATCTTCCAAGACCTAGAAACATCGAAATGATGAGATCTCCTGAGTTCCACACTCTTGTTGATCAGGCATCTGAGCTTCTATTTGGAGCTCACGGCGAGATAGCTGCAGATGACCAGTAGCCGCCCTAGGTATCTTGGTGGCACCATAGGGTCTTTGAGCATCATTGCTGTTTGGTGGATATCTGCGCTTACCTTGTTCTCCAGAACTAACTCTGAAGGTCAAGCTGTTACCGGAGCTATCCCAACCCCTATTGAAGTTATCCAACAGTTTGGTGTTGATGGTTTTGAGTTCTACTTCAAGAACGCATCAATCACATTGGCTGAGGCAAGTATTGGTTTCGTACTTGGAAACCTTGGAGCTATCTCTCTAGCTGCTGTTGCTCTTGCATTTCCTAAGTTTGAAAACCTTGCTACTCAAATAGCAGTCATCACCTATTGCATTCCTATTGTTGCTATCGGTCCAATCATTCGCTTAGTTCTTGGTGCTCCAGGTGAAGGTGAACCTGCTGGTGCTGCTGTTTCACTTGCTGCTCTTAGCGTTTTCTTCACCACCATGATTGGTGTTCTAACTGGTGTGAAATCAACCGATCAGGCAAGTCTTGATGTTGTGAGAGTTTATGGTGGTTCTTCTTGGCACAGACTTATTAAGGTTCAACTCTTGTCTGCTTTGCCTTCAGTTTTCGCTGCTCTAAAGATTGCAGCTCCTGCATCATTTCTAGGAGCAATTCTTGGTGAGTATGTTGGTGGACCAGATGTTGGCTTTGGTCCTGCTCTAGTAAACGCTCAGCAGAGCTTAGAGGTGGCCAGAGTTTGGGGCTTAGCTTTAGTATCTGGTGCTATTGCAGGTCTTGGTTATTACCTGTTTGGTCTCATTGCTAGAAAAGTTACTCCTTGGTCAACTGCTAATGGAAAGGCAGGACATTGAAAACTTTCTCTATGAAACTCGGTAAGTCAGCTCTAAATACAGTCTTCTCTCTAGTGGTTGTTACTGTTCTTTGGGTATTTGCTCTTTGGGCTTTTGATGTCTCGCCATACATTGGTAAGAATCCACTAGATGTGTTCAACTTCCTTTTCACAGTTGACATTGCAGCAGAAAACCAAGCTTTGGTTGCTACCGCTCTTGGTCAGACCATGTATGACGCAAGCATCGGCTTTGCTGTTGGTATTACCTTGGCAAGCTTGGTGGCAGTCTTGTTTGCTCTGTCTAAGGGCATTGAACAGGCTTTGATGCCAATAGCGATGCTTTTGAGATCTGTTCCACTGATTGCAATGACTCCGATCATCATCCTCATCTTTGGTAGAGAGCAGCTAACAGTTGCTGTCATGGGAGCAATTGTTGTTCTGTTTCCAGCTCTTGTGAACATAGTCTTTGGACTTAGATCTGTCTCCCCTGTTATGGGAGATCTAGTAGAGGTTTATGGAGCGAACAAGCTCAAGCAACTACGCACAGTTGCCTTCCCTAGTTCATTGCCGGCATTCTTTGCTGCTCTAAAGATTTCAGTTCCTGGTGCTATTACCGGTGCTCTTCTAGTTGAATGGCTAGCAACCGGTACAGGTATTGGTTATGGCATTGTTTCAGCTGTTGGTAGAGCCAAGGCAAGCGAAGTATGGGCTTATGTAGTAGTTATCACTGTTGTTTCAATTGTTTTGTATAACCTACTAGCTCTTATCGAAGACTACGTCTTAGAAAGATTTGGCTTTAGTAAAGCTAAGTAGCCTAAGCCTCAACAGGAGCAGCAATACCTGCAAGTGAGATAGCTGGGCAGTCTTTCCACAGTCTCTCAATGTCATAGAAGATTCTGTCTTCTTCATGCATTACGTGGCAGATAACATCACCAAAGTCCAACAAGATCCAACGACCTGTTGTCTTGCCTTCTCTGCGAAGAAGTTTGTGACCTTCTAGAAGCATTGCTTCTTCAATGCCATCAGCGATAGCTGACACCTGTCTTTCGTTCCTTCCAGAAACGATGAGGAAGGTATCAGCTAGAACAAAAGGTTCACTGACATCTAGTGCTACTAGGTTCTCTGCCACCTTCGCAGCTGCCCCGGTTGCGGCGATTTTGGTCATTTCGATGGCTCTGTTAGTTGCAGTCAATGAGTGCTTTCTTGTTAGTTAGTTGAATAGTCCTGAAGAAATTGCAAGTACGATACCGCCAGCAATAAGTACTGCTGCGGCTGAAATCATTGCCACGTACCAGTATGGGTTGATGCCTCTGTGTGCACCACCTGGAATACCTGGCTGGTTTAGGGTCTTGGTTATCACACCTGAAATACGAATCGGTGGAATACCTGGAATAAAGTTCTGCTGAGCATCCTGATCTAGATCAGTATCGGTGCTGTCAGTGAAGGCTGAGATATCTATTTCACCGGTTGGCGTGATAAGAGCACTAACGTCAATGCTTCCGGTCACAACAAGTTCACCCGAGTCAGTAATGATTGCTCCACCAGCAGTGATGTCCAGAGGTAAATCAACAATCAAGTTTGTTCCGGTGGTTTCGCCTACTAGAGCTGAAGAAACATTGAAGATTGGGTTGCC
>CALFOB010000049.1 GCA_937919125.1 uncultured Micrococcales bacterium
GGATCACCTGGATTTAGAAGTTAAGGGTAGGTTGCTGGCTCAGGTAGTTGAAGCTTTGGCTGAGATTACACAGGGGAGGGTAACGATCAGAAGCCCAAAGGGTGAAAGTTTCGTTTTGACCGTTGTTGCAACTCTTCCTAAACAGGCCAAGCCTCTTCTCAACCTAAGACTTACCCCTTAAACCCCAACGGGCCTGGGTTCTACAAAAGTAGAACCTGGCCCGTCCCCTGGTGGTAATCGCTTAGACCCCTTAGATCTACATACATTTACCTAATGAAAAACTATTTCCATTGAGATAAATATTGTGGAAATCGGGGTCTAATTTAAGTCCCCACTTAAGGGGACAACTTAAAGTAGAAACCCCCTTCATAGAAGGGGGTTTCGGACCGTCGTTTGCTATCCCAGCAACGCTGTTTCTAGTGTATCTAATCCAACGCTTCCCAAGTTCAATGCCTTCATGTGGAAGTCCTTGATGTTGAAGTTAGCTCCTTGGCGAACCTTGTATTCATCGCGGATGTTCTCCCAGATTCTCTGGCCGATCTTGTATGAAGGAGCTTGTCCAGGCCAACCGAAGTAGCGGTGTACTTCGAAGTTGATGAACTGCTCACTCATGTTTACGTTCTTGCTCATGAAATCAAGTGCGTAGTCAAAGTCCCACTTGCCTGTGCCATCAAGTCTTGGCTTGCCTAAGTGAACTCCGATATCTAGAACTACACGAGCTGCACGCATACGCTGGCCATCTAGCATTCCTAGGCGATCACCTGGATCATCTAAGAAGCCAAGCTCCTGCATCAAACGCTCAGCGTATAGAGCCCAGCCTTCACCGTGTCCTGAAGACCATGAAGCAAGACGACGCCATGAGTTCAGCTCTGCCTTGTTATAGACCTTCTGAGCAATCTGTAGGTGGTGTCCTGGAACACCCTCGTGGTAAACAGTTGTTGTTTCTCTCCAAGTATCAAACTCGGTTACACCAACAGGTACTGACCACCACATTCTTCCTGGTCTTGAGAAGTCATCGGTTGGGCTGGTGTAGTAAATACCACCGTGCTGAGTAGGAGCAATCATGCACTCAAGCTTCTTTAGAGGCTCAGCAATGTCAAAGTGGGTGCCACTTAGTTTCTCAATTGCTGCATCGCTTAGTTTTTGCATCCAACGCTGAAGTTCATCAGTACCGTGAAGTTTGCGCGACGGATCATTGTCTAGGAATTCAATAGCTTCTTGAACAGTAGCTCCTGGCTTGATTTCGTTAGCAACAGCATTCTGTTCAGCAACTACTCGAGCTAGTTCTTCGATACCCCATTCGTAGGTCTCATCAAGGTCCACTCTTTTGCCTAGGAATCTAGCACTTAGCAACTGGTAACGATCGCGGCCAATAGCATCTTCTGTGTTTCCTGCAGGAAGAAGCTCATTCTTGAAGAAGTCAACTAGCTTTGCATAACCTGCGGTTGCAACTTCAGCAGAGGATTTTAGTTCAGCTTTTAGAGATGCAGGTAGCTCACCGTTTTCAGGCTTTGCTTCTTTGGCAAACTTTCTAAAGAAACCATCAGGGGCCAGAAGTTGTTCTGCCTGAGTAGTTGCTAAAACAATCTGTCTGATAGCAGGAGTGTCTTTGGCTTGGATACCAAGACGAAGAGTTTCAATGTATCCATCGATAGCACCGTCAACTGCTTTCATACGCTTAGAGATATTTGACCAGTTCTCTTCTGTTGCAGTTGGGGAGAGGTCGAAGATATCTCTAATACCTTGAGCATTAGATGCAATTGGGTTTAGATCCCTATTGCCTAATCCTGAGTCGTAGATCTCGCCGCTTAGTTTCAAAGTTGAAGTCATTGCCAGCTTGGTAACTTTGTCCACATCATCGCGAACTTCAGTTGCTTCAACCTTGGCAAGCATTTCTTGTTCAAGCTTGTTGTGGTGAGCAGCTGCTTCAGGACTGGTGTCTTCAAGTCTGTCTTCGCCGACTTTGAAACCTGCGTAGGTTGCAAATTCTGGACTTAGATCAACAAGGGTTTTTACCCAATCTTCAGCTAGCTGATCTAGCTTGGATGGTTCACGGGTCATCTTGGTACCTTTCGGGTAGACGAAATTACTTAGGACAAATCTAGTCCTGTTTTTGAGTAAGTAATTAGTCCAGCCCTGGGCGGTATTGAGCTCGCCATTGACCAAAGCCTGGGCTCAAATCGTTTCTAAAGATAGAGGCATTTCTGTTCCAGGAAGAAGCAGGTTTCTTAGCCTGCTTCTTTCCTTCAGTAACCTGCTCAGCATGAGCAGCCTCCAAGATAGCAACAACTGCAGCCAACTCCTCAGGAGTTGGACTACCAGCAAGTACCTTGATGGTTTCAGAAATAGGCTCTGGCTTTATCACAGTGGGATATTTCCATGCTTCTTAGGAGGAGTAGTTGCACGCTTAGTTTTTAGACCAGCTAGAGCTTTGATAACACTGATGCGTGTAGCAGCAGGCTCAATGATTCCATCTAGCTCACCACGTTCTGCTGCAAGGTATGGGCTAGCAACGTTGTAGGTGTATTCGGCTGCTAGTTGTGCTCTTACCTTCTTAACATCTTCACCAGCTTCTTCGGCTGCCTTGATCTTGTCGCGGAACAAGATGTTAACAGCACCCTGTCCACCCATTACTGCAATCTCAGCTGTTGGCCAGGCAAGGTTGATATCTGCTCCTAGCTGTTTAGAGCCCATAACGATGTATGCACCTCCGTAAGCCTTACGAGTAATAACAGTTACTAGAGGAACAGTTGCTTCAGCGTATGCATAAAGCAACTTAGCTCCACGACGAATAACTCCAGCCCATTCCTGATCTGCACCTGGAAGATATCCTGGAACGTCAACCAGGGTTAGTACTGGAATTGAGAATGCGTCAGCGAATCTAACAAAGCGGGCAGCCTTTTCAGCGGCATCGATGTTTAGAGTTCCAGCAAGAGCGCTTGGCTGGTTAGCAACGATAGCGATTGATTGTCCTGCAACGCGAGCAAAACCAATAATGATGTTTGGTGCAAATAGTGGCTGCACCTCTAAGAACTGGTTGTCATCAACGATTGATTCAATGACTTTGATCATTGAGTAAGGCTGGTTAGGTGAATCAGGAATGATTGTGTTCAGTTCACGGTCTTCATCAGTAATCTCTAGTGCTTCTTCACTCTCGTAGTGAACTGGTTCACTCAAGTTGTTTTCTGGAAGGAAGCTCAGAAGAGTTCTTGCATAATCCAAAGCGTCGTCTTCATCGCTTGCTAGATAGTGGGCAACACCAGAAGTCTTGTTGTGAGCTAGTGCTCCACCAAGTTCTTCCATCTCAACTACTTCACCAGTAACAGTCTTAATAACATCTGGGCCAGTTACAAACATGTTTGAAGTCTTATCAACCATGATTACAAAGTCGGTTAGAGCAGGACCGTAAACAGCACCACCTGCAGCTGGACCCATGATGATAGAAATCTGAGGGATAACTCCTGAAGCCATAGTGTGACGTTTGAAGATTTCACCGTACTTACCCAGAGCGATAACACCTTCTTGAATACGAGCACCACCTGAATCAAGAATTCCGATAAGTGGAACACCGGTTGCAATAGCTAGGTCCATGATCTTGATGATCTTGTTACCAGCAGCTTCACCTAGTGATCCACCAAAGATTGTGAAGTCTTGAGAGAAC
>CALFOB010000050.1 GCA_937919125.1 uncultured Micrococcales bacterium
CTACCATGCTGAAAGCAGCATCTCCGTTCCAGCCGGAAGGGGTAATAGCTCCACAATCTACTGAAATTAGGTCTCCAGCAGCAAGAATTTTGTCCTTAGAAGGGATTCCGTGGACAACTTCATCGTTAACTGAGGAGCAAATGGTGTGATGATAGCCCGCTACCAGCTTGAAGTTAGATTTAGCCCCCATTGAGACAATTGTTGCTTCAGCAATAGCATCAAGCTCAAGAGTTGAGATTCCAGGAGTAATTGCCTCTTTCACTGCTTTTAGAGCAGCTGCTGTGATTAGTCCTGCTTCACGCATTAGGACAATGTCCGCATTTGATTTAAGCGTGATACGCTCGCGTGCCATATCTTTTCCTCTAAAGTGCTGGGCTTAGGCCACGAGCAGTTAGTGCGTTGAGGATTCTTTCAGTGACTTCGCCAACCTGACCTAAACCATCAATCTCAACAACTAGATCTCTTGCTGAATAGATTTCGATTAGTGGTTGGGTTTGCTCAAGATAAACATTCTGACGGTGACGAATAACTTCTTCTGTGTCATCTGCTCGATCTTGCTCTTGAGCACGCTTTAGTAGACGGCGAACAAGTTCATCGGTATCAGCAACAAGAAGTATTACTGCATCAAGGTTTCTGTGTTGTGAAGAAAGAATGTCATCAAGTTCGTTTACTTGATCGTTTGTTCTTGGGTAGCCATCTAGTAGGAAGCCAGCTTCAGCATCTGCGTGTGAAAGACGATCTCTGATTAGTTCATTAGTTAGAGAGTCAGGAACATATTCGCCACGATCCATAATTGACTTAACTTTCAAGCCAAGCTCAGTTTCGTTTTTGACGTTAGCTCTAAAAATATCTCCTGTTGAAATCGCAGGGATACTGTATGCGTTAGCTAACAGAGCAGCCTGTGTTCCCTTGCCGGCACCCGGAGGGCCGATCAAGAGAAACCGACTCATTTCAGAAGACCTTCGTAGTTTCGCTGCTGCATCTGAGCACTGATCTGCTTCACAGTCTCAAGACCAACACCGACGATGATCAAAATCGAAGTACCACCGAATGGGAAGTTCTGGTTAGCGTTCAAAAGTGTTAGAGCTACTAGAGGAATCAAAGCAACTAGACCTAGGTAGATAGCTCCAGGCAAAGTGATTCTGCTTAGAACATATTCAAGGTACTCAGTTGTTGGACGACCAGCACGGATACCTGGGATGAAGCCTCCGTAAGACTTCATGTTCTCGCTTACTTCTTCAGGGTTGAAGGTAATTGACACATAGAAGTATGTGAAAGCAATAATCATCAGGAAGTACATGGTCATATATAGCGGCTGGTCACCCTGAGTTAGGTTGTTGTTGATCCAAATAACCCAGTCAGGAACCTTACCTGCAGTGTCTGGACCGTTGAACTGAGCAATCAGACCAGGTAGGTATAACAAGCTTGATGCGAAGATAACTGGAACAACACCGGCCTGGTTTACCTTGATAGGAAGGTATGTAGCCTGTCCACCGTAAGTTCTCTTTCCAACCATGCGCTTTGCATACTGAACAGGAATTCTTCTCTGAGACTGCTCAACCAAGATAACTAGCAGAACGATAACCACACCGATAGCGATAACAGCTAGCAATGTTTCGATGTTACGTTCCTGAGCAATCTGGCCAAGGCTTGCAGGGAATCCAGCAGCAACAGAAGCAAAGATCAATAGAGACATACCGTTACCGATACCGCGGTCAGTCACCATTTCAGCAAGCCACATGATTACACCGGTACCAGCAGTCATTGTGATAACCATTAGTGAGATAGCCCACCATGAGTTATCGCTGAAAACTGGGACTGTACAGTTTGAACCAAATAGTGCACCTTGACGAGCAACTGCAATCAAAGTTGTTGACTGTAGAAGACCAAGACCAATAGTTAGGTAGCGAGTGTACTGAGTTAGCTTTGCCTGACCTGCTTGACCTTCTTTGTGAAGAGTTTCAAAGCGAGGAATTACAACTCGAAGCAACTGGGTGATAATCGATGCGGTGATGTAAGGCATGATTCCCAGTGCGAAGATCGATAGCTGAAGCAAAGCTCCACCAGAGAATAGGTTTACAAGTTCATAAATGCCTGAAGTGCCGGTGTTACCAGTGTTCAAACATTGCTGCACGTTACCGTAGTTAACAAATGGCGCAGGGATGAAAGATCCCAAACGATAGATGGCAACTACAGCAAGCGTGAACATAAGCTTGTTGCGCAAATCTGGAGTACTAAAAGCTCTCTTGATTGCACTAAACATATTTGTCTCCTGTGGCTAAATACCGGTTAGGTAATTACTCGGTTACAGATCCGCCGGCAGCAAGAATCTTTGCCTTTGCAGACTCTGATACCTTGTCAACCTTGACGTCAAGTTTAAGGCTAAGTTCTCCTTGGCCTAGTACCTTGACCTTCTCGTTCTTACGAACTGCACCCTTAGCAACTAGAGACGCTACGGTCACTTCGCCACCCTGTGGGTATAGCTCTACAAGAGCTTCTAGGTTTACAACCTGGTACTCAACGCGGAATGGGTTCTTGAAACCACGAAGCTTAGGGGTTCTCATTACTAGACGAACACCACCACCTTCGAAGCCTGGACGAACCTGGTAACGTGCCTTGGTTCCCTTGGTACCACGACCAGAGGTTTTACCCTTAGATCCTTCACCACGACCAACACGAGTGCGGTCTTTCTTAGAACCAGGAGCTGGACGCAAGTGGTGCAGCTTTAGAAGGTTGCTCTTCTCCTGCACAGCGGCAGGCTTCTTTGCAACAGTCTTCTTAGCAGCAGCTGGCTTCTCAGTAGCTTCTACCTTTTCGGCAGCAGGCTTCTTCGCAGCAGCTGGCTTAGCTGCAGCAGGCTTAGCTGCTGCTGGCTTCTTAGCTGCAGGATTTTCTGCACCTTCGACGTTCTTGTTTTCTTCGCTCATTAGTTGATCTCCTCAACCTTTACTAAGTGCGCTACAGCACGAACCAAACCACGAACAACTAGGCTGTCGTCTTTGACAATGATGTCGCCGATACGCTTCAGACCTAATGTACGAAGTGAGTCACGCTGACGTTGGCTGTTGCCAACACCGCTTTTAACCTGGGTCACTTTTAGACGTGCTGCCATTTTAGGCACCTGCCTTTGCTGCTTCTTTAGCTGCGGCTTGAGCACGAAGTAGACCCTTAGGTGCAACTTCTTCAAGCGTTAGACCACGACGAGCTGCAACTGCTGAAGGCTCTTCAAGCTTCTTCAATGCTGCGACTGTCGCATGGACAATGTTGATGGTGTTCGCTGATCCCAATGACTTTGAAAGAACATCGTTAACACCGGCACACTCTAGAACTGCACGAACAGGACCACCGGCGATAACACCAGTACCCGCAGATGCAGGACGAAGCAATACAACACCTGCTGCTGCTTCGCCTTGAACTGGGTGAGGAATGGTTCCGCCGATGCGTGGAACGCGGAAGAAACTCTTCTTAGCTTCTTCAACACCCTTAGCAATCGCTGCTGGAACTTCTTTAGCCTTACCGTATCCAACACCAACGGTTCCGTTACCGTCACCAACAACAACTAGTGCTGTGAATGAGAAACGACGACCACCCTGGACAACCTTAGATACACGGTTGATTGTTACAACACGCTCTAAGAACTGGCTCTTAGTTTCTTCACGGTCGCGACGCTCACCACGAGGTGCACGTTCACGGCTGCCACGACGAGCATCGCGCTCGTTAGTTTCAGCTGCTGGTGCCTCAACTGGTGTGCTTTCAACTGCCACTGCAGTTTCTTGCTCAGTAGACAAATCTTGCTCCTTGTTTTCGTTACTCACAGAACCAACCCACCTTCACGTGCGCCATCAGCGATAGCTGCAACACGTCCTGCATATCTGTTACCACCGCGGTCGAATACGACCTCAGAGATTCCAGCTGCCTTGGCGCGCTGTGCTAGTAGAAGACCTACTGCTTTTGACTTAGCTGACTTGTCGTCAGTTGACTTACGTAGATCTGCTTCCATTGTTGAAGCTGATACCAGGGTGTGACCCTTAGCATCGTCAACAATCTGAACGAATACGTGACGAGCTGAACGAGTTACCACTAGACGTGGACGGGTAGCTGTTCCCTCAATCTTCTTGCGAAGACGTAGGTGACGACGACCACGAGCGGCAGATTTGCTCTTACCGCGAGTCTTTGGAGTTAGTCCCATGACTACTTACCTGCCTTTCCGGCCTTGCGACGAACAACTTCGCCTGCGTAACGAACACCCTTGCCCTTGTATGGCTCTGGCTTGCGAAGCTTTCTTAGGTTGGCAGCAACTTCACCAACTGCTTGCTTGTCGATTCCAGAAACAGTGATCTTGGTGTTTCCTTCAATCTGGAAGGTAATTCCAACTGGTGGCTCAACCATGATTGGGTGAGAGTAACCAAGTGCGAATTCGATTCCTGATCCCTTAGCTGTAACACGGTAACCAGTTCCAACGATCTCAAGACCCTTGGTGAATCCCTTTGTTACACCTTCAATGTTGTTGGCGATAAGGGTTCTGGTTAGACCGTGAAGTGAGCGAGAGTTACGCTCGTCATCAGGGCGAGTAACGGTGATAGTACCGTCTTCAAAAACAATTGTGATAGGTGCAGGTACTGTGTGAGTCAAAGTTCCCTTAGGACCCTTAACTTCAACAACCTGACCATCAATCTTTACCTCAACTCCAGCTGGAACTGAAATAGGCATCTTTCCAATACGTGACATATCTGCTTACCAAACGTAGGCGATTACTTCTCCGCCTACTCCTTTCTTGGTCGCTTGACGGTCAGTTAGGAGCCCTGACGAAGTCGAAAGAATTGCAATACCTAGGCCACCAAGAACGCGAGGGATCTCAGTTGACTTTGCGTACACACGCAAGCCAGGCTTTGAAACTCTCTTGATTCCTGAGATTGAACGCTCGCGGTTTGGACCGTACTTCAGTTCAATGTTTAGGTTCTTGCCAACTTCTGCATCGGTGATAGTGATTGCTGAGATGTAACCCTCTGCCTTCAAGATCTCTGCGATGTTTGCCTTTAGCTTGCTGTAAGGCAAGTTAATCTCCTCGTGGAACGCTGAGTTGGCATTGCGCAGCCGGGTCAGGAAATCTGCTACCGGGTCTGTCATTGTCATATTGTTTGTTTCCTTCTTTGTCGGTTTCTGAAAACTTTACGAGTAATCAGACCTATCCAATTAGTAGTTAGTTGTTCTCTGGAGTCTTGAATGGGAAGCCCAGAGCTGTAAGCAGCGCACGGCCTTCTGCATCATTTGAAGCTGTTGTAACCAAGGTGATATCCATACCGCGTGGGCGGTCAACGTTGTCCTGGTTGATTTCGTGGAACATAGTCTGCTCAGTTAGACCGAAGGTGTAGTTACCCTTACCATCGAACTGCTTGTCTGATAGACCACGGAAGTCACGGATACGAGGAAGAGATAGCGATAGAAGTCTGTCTAGGAACTCCCACATTCTGTCTCCACGCAAAGTAACGTGTGCACCGATTGGCTGACCTTCACGAAGCTTGAACTGCGCAATTGACTTGCGAGCCAAGTTAACCTGAGGCTTCTGACCGGTGATAGCAGTTAGATCTTTAACTGCGAACTCGATTAGCTTGCCGTCCTTAGACGCTTCACCAACACCCATGTTCACAACAATCTTGGTTAGAGCTGGAACCTGGTGAACGTTTGTGAAACCAAACATGCTCTGTAGTTCACCCTTGATCTCGCTCTTGTAGCGAGTCTTTAGGCGTGGCTGAATTTTTACGTCAGTCATTAGATTTCCTTACCTGAGCTCTTAGCAATGCGAGTTCTTACGATCTTGCTCTTGCCGTTGGTGGTTACTGTCTCAACCTTTACACCAATACGTGTTGCCTTCTTGGTGGATGGATCGACTAGTGCAACGTTTGAAATGTGGATCGGAGCTGGCTCGGTTACGATGCCGCCTTCTGATACACCCTTCTCGGTTTCAGTCTTACGAACGTGCTTCTTGACTAGGTTTAGGCCTTCGACAATGACGCGGTTCTTCTCTTTGTCAATTGACAAAACAGTTCCAGTCTTGCCGCGGTCTCCACCACGAGCCTGAGTCTTACCAGTAATAAGAATTACTGTGTCACCCTTTTTGATTGTGGCCATGATTAAATAACCTCCGGTGCTAGCGAGATGATCTTCATGAACTTCTTGTCACGAAGCTCACGACCAACTGGACCGAAGATACGTGTACCCTGAGGTTCGCCGTCCTTCTTGATGATCACAGCTGCGTTCTCGTCAAACTTGATGTATGAACCGTCTTGACGACGGACTTCCTTCTTTGTGCGAACGATAACCGCCTTTACGACGTCACCCTTCTTTACGCTGCCACCAGGAATTGCGTCCTTAACAGTTGCAACGACGACGTCTCCGATACTTGCGTAACGACGACCCGAGCCACCGAGGATACGGATAGCAAGAAGTTCTTTGGCACCGGTGTTATCGGCAACCTTCATTCTCGATTCTTGTTGTAACATTCCATATCTCCTATTACTTGGCCTTCTCGACGATCTCGACTAGACGCCAACGCTTGGTTGCCGACAATGGTCGAGTCTCGTGAATGACAACTAGGTCACCAATTCCAGCAGTGTTGCCTTCATCGTGAGCTTTGATCTTGGTGGTGCGGCGGATAACCTTGCCGTAAAGCGGGTGCTTTACACGGTCTTCAACCTCAACAACGATGGTCTTGTTCATCTTGTCGCTAACTACGTAGCCACGACGAGACTTACGGTCACCGCGATCTAGAGTTTCGTTAACTTCAGCCATGGTTATGCCTCCTCAGTTTCTGCAGCCGGTGCAGCCGACTTAGCCTTTGCAGCCTTAGCTGGCTTCTCAGCAGCTGCAGGTGCAGCCACAACAGCACGGATACCTAGTTCACGCTCACGCATAACAGTGAAGATACGAGCAATGTCGCGCTTTACTGCCTTGATGCGTCCGTGGCTTTCTAGCTGTCCAGTAGCTGACTGAAAGCGTAGGTTGAAAAGTTCTTCCTTAGCCTTCTTTAGTTCTTCTACCAATACTGAATCTTCGATGATGTCTAGATCCGCTGGAGTTAGATTCTTTGAACCGATAGTCATTATGCGTCACCTTCTTCGCGCTTGATGATGCGGGCTTTTAGTGGAAGCTTGTGAATTGCACGAGTTAGTGCCTCGCGTGCAACTTCTTCGCTAACACCAGCTAGTTCGAACATCACTCGCCCCGGCTTTACGTTTGCAATCCACCATTCAGGTGAACCCTTACCGGAACCCATGCGGGTTTCAGCAGGCTTCTTGGTTAGTGGACGGTCTGGGTAAATGTTGATCCAGACCTTACCGCCACGCTTGATGTGACGGGTCATAGCAATACGTGCAGCTTCGATCTGACGGTTGGTTACGTATGCAGGGGTTAGTGCCTGGATACCAAATTCACCGAAGTTGACCTTGGTGCCACCGGTTGCAGCGCCCGAACGTGACGGGTGGTGCTGCTTACGGTGCTTAACTCGACGAGGGATCAGCATTAGTTTTCACTTCCTACTGGCTCAGCTGCTACTGGAGCTGCGGCTGCTGGAGCTGCGGCTGCTGGAGCAGAGGTACGTGGACCACGGCGTTCGCCACCACGGACAGGCTTTGCGTTTGCCTGCTCGCGAGCTAGTTCCTTGGCAGTCATGTCACCCTTGTAGATCCAAACCTTTACACCGATGCGACCGAAAACGGTCTTGGCCTCGTAGAAGCCGTAGTCGATGTTGGCACGAAGGGTGTGTAGAGGTACTCGACCTTCACGGTAGAACTCGCGGCGTGACATTTCAGCGCCACCAAGACGACCAGAGGTCTGAACACGGATACCCTTGGCACCCTGGCGGATTGCACCCTGCATACCCTTACGCATTGCGCGGCGGAAAGCCACACGAGCGTTTAGCTGCTCGGCAATACCCTGGGCTACAAGCTGTGCATCCATGTCTGGGTTCTTAACCTCAAGGATGTTTAGCTGGATCTGCTTCGAGGTCATCTTCTCTAGCTCGGCACGGATCTTCTCCGCAGCCTCACCACGACGACCGATAACTAGACCTGGACGTGCAGTGTGGATGTCCACGCGTACACGGTCACGGGTGCGCTCGATCTCTACGCGAGATACACCGGCACGGTCTAGACGTTCGGTTAGAAGGTGACGTAGCTTGATGTCCTCAGCTACGTAGTCAGCGTAACGCTGGCCCTTCTTGGTCGAGTCGGCGAACCAACGCGAGATGTGATCGGTAGTGATACCTAGTCGGAAACCGTATGGATTTACTTTCTGACCCATTAGTTCTTGCCTCCAAGCTCGTC
>CALFOB010000051.1 GCA_937919125.1 uncultured Micrococcales bacterium
GTAGTGGAAACCTTTGCGTCTTGCATCTGGCTTGCAATAGTTCGCTTCCAAATCAAGTCATAAAGATCAAAGGCTCTTCCAGATAGTTCACCTGCAAGTTCACTTGGCTTCTTGAAAATTTCTCCAGCTGGACGAATAGCTTCGTGCGCTTCTTGAGCATTCTTGTTCTTACCCTGATAAATACGTGGAGCACCAGAAACATATTCCTCGCCAAACATTTCTTTAGCCTGAGTTCTTGCTGCAGTAATTGCTTGGGTTGAAAGCGTTGGTGAATCTGTTCTCATATATGTGATGTAACCCTCTTGATAGAGAGACTGTGCAACATCCATTGTCTGTTTTGCTGAAAGTCTTAACTTACGTGAGGCTTCCTGCTGCAAAGTTGAAGTTGTGAATGGAGCTGCTGGTCGTCTAGTTGAAGGTTTAGCTTCAACCGAGATAACTTCAACAGGCACGTTTGGAGCTTTGATTGCTTCAGCTAATGAAGTTGCTTTTTCTTCATCCAAAAGAAGTACCTTGGCGACAAGTTCACCCTTGTCGTTGAATGAATCACCTGTAGCGATTCTTTGACCGTTATAGGTGTGAAGTTTTGACTCGAAAGTTGGTTCGCCAGATTTCTCCGTGTCAAACAAAGCCTTGATATCGAAGTAAGCACCAGAGACGAAAGCCATACGCTCACGTTCGCGCTCTACAACTAATCGAACCGCTGGAGACTGAACACGTCCAGCGCTTAGGCCTCGAGCAACCTTTCTCCAAAGGACAGGAGAAATCTCATATCCATAAAGACGGTCAACCACACGTCGAGTTTCTTGAGCTTCAACTAGATCGTCATCGATCGCTCTAGTGTTTGCAACCGCCGCCTGAATAGCTTCTTTGGTGATTTCATGGAAAACCATGCGGTGAACAGGAACCTTAGGCTTCAGAACATCTAGAAGATGCCAAGCGATAGCTTCTCCTTCGCGGTCCTCATCCGTTGCCAGGTAAAGTTCATCGGCATCCTTTAGGGCAGCCTTTAGCTCGGTTACGGTCTTGTTCTTACCTGGAGAGATTGCATAGTAAGGCTTGAAGTCGTCTTCAACGTCAATCGAGAACTTACCGATTGTGCTCTTTTTCTTTAGCTCAGGTGGAAGGTCTTTAAGGTCGATTAGATCGCGAATGTGCCCCACTGAAGCAAGTACGCGGAACTCATCGCCTAAGTACTTTGCGATGGTCTTAGCCTTAGCTGGTGACTCAACGATGACTAACTTTGAACCTGAACTCACGAATCTCCTATTTGCAGTGCCTAACTCGGGGTTGCCCGAGCATGAACTCTTTGTACTATACCTAAAACTTCCGAACGCACACTTATATAGAGGTCTAAGTTGACTTTATGGCATTGTTCTAGGGTCCCACCAAATCCCTGCACAATCTCCTCAGCCGTTTCGCAGGGAAAACCTATTGCTAGACCCCTTAAAACATCCTCTGCAGCAATGGCGGCATTGTCCGCTTGGGCCTGAAGCCTAGCAATTGCAAGGCTCTGGGTTGTAAAGCCCAAAGATAAGCTCATTATTCCCAAAACCATAAAAATGACCCCTAAACCAAGAATCGTCCCTGAACCTGACTGATCTCTCCTGTTCACAAACCCCCCTTTCGAGCACACTGGACTTCTTTGACTTCAATAGGTAAAAGTCCTCCAAAAGCCCTAATTTCATGTTTCTGGGCTACCTCAACACACACCGCTTGATCTCCAAAGCGAGCGTGGAAGGAGGCATTCTCCCCAAGTTCATGGTTCTCCAAGAGCTGAGCAACAAGTTGTTCGGACTCCCCTCGAGCTAGTGCTCTAGCTCCTTCAGCGGCTACTTCAACCAGAGCAATTCGACTGGCTTGAAGGCTTAGTGCTGAGAGCGACATAAGTAGAACCAGCAGGACTCCAGGCAGGACAATTGCGAATTCTGCAGTTACCGAACCCCTGTCTTCTAAGCAGAACCATTGACCGTTAGAGCAGACCTGATTAGATCCATAAGCATTTGCCGTACTTCTGGACTTCTCAAGATTGTTAGCAGAAGCCCTGCGAAGCCGACAGCAGCCAAAGTGATGATTGCGTACTCGGCGGTGCTGGCACCTGTTTCGTCCAACCAGATTTGTTTCATTAGTTTCCTCTTTCTTCAATTTGCTCCCAACGTTGTAACCATGAGTGGAACTATCGCTAAGAACACAAAGGCTGGCAGAACACCTAGCCCCAATGGAACCATCAGTCTGATTCCAAGCTTTTCAATCTTTAGCTCAGTGGCTTGTTGGTTTTCTTCTTGCATCAACTTCGCTTGCTTGCGCAGAAGTTCGTTTGCCCTTGCACCTTTTTGCTCCACTAAAGCCCTTACCTGCTCAAGAATCATCAGTTCATCTACCGGCGGGGTTGCTTGAAATATTTGTTGGTAGATCTCGGCCGCACTTGCCTGAGCTCTATCCAGACTTGCTCCACCCGACACTTGTAATGCAACACCCAACAAAAAGAAACCGGTAAAACTCTCAGCAGGTTTGGCACGTTTGAGTAGACCTGCAGTGATGAATCTTGAAATCAAGAGCAGGGCTAAACCAATCAGAATGCTCACTGCAATCACAGGTCGCTGAAGCAGAGCATCTAAAACTCCCCAGCCTAGGAACTGAGCCATTCCTAAAACCAACAGTGGCAGCCAAAGCATCAAACGAGCTGTTGACTTGGGGCTTGCATGAGCAATTTCTATTCTTTGGGTTGCACGCTCTCTTGAAGCAAACATGTCTGCAACAAACTCCAGCTCAGCTGCTACAGCTGATCCAGAATCCAAGGAAACTTGGAGAAGGTAGCGAAGGCCCAATGAGTGTTGATCCGCTTCGCCGATTTGCTCAAGTGAATCATCCATGCTGACCCCTGCCTTCAAGAGCCCGACAAACTTCGTGATGCTTATGGACTCAGACATTGGCTGTGCCTAAACGTTGAATTGCACAGACAGCTCTCTTGCCATTGTCTCTCTTCACTTCAATCACCCAAGTAATAGCTCTTGAGATTAGTAGTTGAGCGAAATCAATAGTTACGCCTGCTCCTACCAGGATTGCGAGCATGCGTGACCACACATCTTCAACTGAATTTGCGTGCAGAGTAAAGCCAGAACCCGAGTGTCCGGTGTTTATGGCCTGAAGTAGAACGAATAGTTCTTCTCCCCTGGCTTCACCGACAACAATTCGATCGGGTCTCATTCGAAGAGCTTCACGAACCAATTGCGCAAGAGTAATCTGTCCCATGCCCTCGTGATTCACCGCTCTGGTCACCAGGCCAACGCTGTTCCCGCCAAGGCTTAATTCAGGAGCATCTTCAATTGTGATTATTCTCTCGTCGCGCACTTCCCCAAGGATCGCTTTCAACAATGTTGTTTTGCCAGATCCAGTTCCACCGATGACCACAAAATTCTCACGGCTGTTCACTATTTCAAACAAGGCTTCTAATTGTGGTGGTGTTATCGATTCACATGCCACTAAATCTCTGAGCGAGAGATTCGAAGAGTTATGCCTTCTAATGGACACTTGAGTTCTTTTTGAACACTCCCCGCCTAAGACCGCGTGGGCACGAAGCAATCCAAACTTTGAATCAAAGATTGCCTCAGAAATGGGTTTCGCTATGTCCAATCGCGAACCGTTTTGTCGAAGGAGACTTCTTATCCATGCAACTACTTCAACTTCATCTGAGAATGGATTAGCTCCATCTTCTAATCTGCCGGCTCTTTCAACTTGAAGCGAAATGTGTCCGTCAATTAGAACATCGGTCACAAATGGATCTTCTAAGAAGGCTTCGAGAGCAGCTATTTCAGGCATGTCTCAATAATGATGAGCAAGAGTTGGGGGCAGAGATTTTGCTGTGAAAGTGGGGATAAATCTTGAGAATCTAGCTTGTGTAGAAGCCCAGTTAAATTAAGGGGCCCCGGTCTCTGGGGGGAGTGACCGGGGCCGGTGATACATGATTGGGGGAATCGATGTATCACAGGTCAGCCGAAGCTGACTTGGATAGCATAACAAGAACAAAAGAGAGTTAGCAAGGTAAAAGCGGTAATTTCCCAGATTGTTATTTATGGCATTTGGACCAAAGGGTTTGCTTTCTCCCCAGACTGAGTTTCTCCCGATGCTATAACTCTTTGATGGCATCGACTAAGCGCGAGACTTTGCACCTATAAAATCCAGAGTATGACCAGCAATTTCAAACATGAACTCTACGACGCGGCTAAGGCAGACAGGCTAGGTTTCTGGGCTGATCAGGCTCGCCAACTCAGCTGGCACAAACCCTTCACCAAAACCCTAGATTGGGCCAATCCCCCATTCGCTAAATGGTTCGAAGATGGTCAGATCAATGCAAGCTACAACTGCCTAGACAGACATGTTCTTGAAGGCAGAGGCGATAAGACAGCCATTCTGTTTGAAGGTGAACCAGGAGACACCAAGGCCTACTCATACAGCGAACTACTTGCTGAGACTAAGAAAGCAGCCAACGCTCTACTAGATCTAGGAGTTAGCTCGGGTGACCGCGTAGCGATCTACATGCCGATGATTCCTGAGACTGTAATCGCAATCCTGGCTGTCGCTCGAATCGGTGCTGTACACAGCGTTGTGTTTGGTGGCTTCAGTGCTGACTCACTCCGAAGCAGAATCAATGATGCACAAGCAAAAGTAGTCATCACAGCAGATGGTGGATTCCGCAAAGGCAAAGCACATGCACTTAAAGAAGCGGTGGACCAAGCACTGCAGGACAACAGCTGCCCATCTGTCGAGCACGTTCTTGTAGTTCAAAGAACAAAGGCAGATGTTGTAATGTCTGAAAAAGATATCTGGTGGCATGATGCTCTAGCCAAAGCCAACTCTGAGCATGAAGCCCAAGGATTTGACTCAGAACATCCTTTGTTTATCCTCTACACCTCAGGAACTACAGGTAAACCTAAAGGTATCCTGCACACAACCGGTGGCTATCTAACTGGAGCTTCATATTCACACAGGGTTGTTTTCGATCTGAAGAGTGAAACAGATGTCTACTGGTGCACAGCTGACGTTGGTTGGATCACCGGTCACAGCTATGTGGTTTATGGTCCATTAGCTAATGGAGCTACTCAAGTCATTTACGAAGGAACTCCGGACTCTCCTAACTTCGAACGTTGGTGGGAAATCATTGCGAAGTACAAAGTAAGTATTTTCTACACAGCTCCAACAGCAATTAGAACTTTCATGAAGATCGGCAGATCTGTAGTTGATGGCCATGATCTAACCTCACTTAGAGTTCTGGGTTCAGTTGGTGAACCAATCAACCCTGAGGCCTGGCATTGGTACCACGATGTGGTTGGTGGTTCTAGGTGTGAGATTGTTGACACCTGGTGGCAAACAGAGACTGGTTCCATCATGATCTCTCCTATTGTTAACGGTTTCAAAACTAAGCCTGGTTCTGCTCAAAGACCCCTGCCTGGAATCATCGTTGGAATCGTTGATGAGAATGGTGCACCTGTTAAGACAAACCATGACGGCAGTGAAGCTGGTTATCTAACCATTGATGAACCATGGCCGAGCATGCTTCGCGGTATCTGGGGTGACCCAGAGCGATATGTAGAAACCTACTGGTCAAGATTTGAAGGTAAATACTTCGCAGGAGACGGCGCTCGTTTTGATGAAGATGGCGACATCTGGCTACTTGGACGTATTGACGATGTCATCAAAGTTTCAGGACACCGACTCTCAACTGCTGAGATCGAATCAGCACTAGTTGAACACCACTGGGTAGCTGAAGCAGCGGTTGTTGGAGCTAAAGATGAAATCACTGAGCAAGCTGTAGTCGCTTTTGTGATTCTTCGTCAAGATGAACTAGGTGATGCACCTAATGAAGAAGAGATCGGTAAAGTTCTCAGATCCTGGGTCTCTGAAAAGATTGGTGCAATTGCAAGACCTAGACAAATCATGGTTGTCTCTGAACTTCCAAAGACACGATCTGGAAAAATCATGCGAAGACTACTCAAAGACGTAGCTGAAGGTAGACCAATTGGTGACACCACAACGCTTGCTGATTCATCAGTGATGAATGCCATCAATGACAAGCTGCATGATGGAGCTAACGACTAGTTAAACTCAACAATCAGTTCAACTTCAACTGGAGCATCCAGTGGAAGAACTGCAACGCCAATAGTTGATCTAGCGTGAATACCGATATCACCAAATACCTGGCCTAGGAATTCTGAAGCACCGTTGTTTACTGCAGGGTGACCTGTGAAAGATGGGTCGCTTGCGATAAAGCCATTCACTTTGACGATTCTTGTAATTCGATCTAGATCACCAATTGCATACTTCACAGCAGCTAGACAATTCAATGCAGCTATTTGAGCTAGTTCTTTTGCTCTCTCAGGAGATACCTGTGAAGGCACCTTGCCGACCTCAGCTAACTTGCCATCAACCATAGGTAATTGACCTGCAGTCATAACTATGTTTCCTGTTGCAACGGCAGGAATGTATGCCGCGACCGGAGGCACAACCTCAGGTAGCGGAAAACCCAATTCAATTAGTCTTGCTTCTACTTTTCCAGTCATTTTTATGCCTTAGCTCTCTTCATATATGCGACATATCCACCTTCGGGGCTGGTAACTACCTGAACGAGTTCCCAACCCTGGGCACCCCAATGGTCCAGTATTTGCTTGGGATTGTGTGGTGGAAGGGGGGTTACGGTGTATTCCCAGATGACCATTTTTATGGTTCCTCTCAAAGATAGAAGGTAACCTTGAGTCTATGGCTGACAAGGGCAAGAAAAACGAGAAAAAGGCAGGTTGGCTGGGACTTTTTGGTCTTAGCACTCTAGCTGGGATTCTGAGCATGGCTCTACTGCTCCCAGTGGTTTGGCTGGGAGGGCTAGGCGCTAGCGCTACCGTATCGATCTTCCAAAGCCTTCCCGATTTCATCAAGCCAGTTAACGCAGCAGATGCTTCTAACATTTATGCCATGCAGAACGGCAAGCCAGTTCAGGTAGCCAGGTTCTTTGCCGAAAACCGCATCTCAGTCGACTTCGATGAGATCTCCCCAAACATGATTCGTGCTGCCATTGACACCGAGGATCCTCGTTTCTATGAGCACGGCGGAGTGGACTGGATCTCATTCACCCGTGCAATTGTTAATAACGTAGCTGGAGTCTCACGTGCTGGTGGTTCAACTATCACAATGCAGTTCGTGAAGAACAACCTTCTTGAAGCAGCTGTTCTTAGCGGAGACCAAGAAGCAATTGATTTACAGACCAGCGCTCAATTCGCTCTACAGAGAAAATTCCAAGAAGTTCGTCTTGCCTTAGCTCTTGAACAGGACTACAGCAAGCAAGACATTCTTGCGGGTTACCTAAACCTTTCTTTCTTTGGAACCAACATCAATGGTGTTGAAGCCGCTTCTGAGTATTACTTCGGAATCAAAGCTAAAGACCTAAACGTTCCTCAAGCAGCCATGCTCACAGCAATGCTTAAAGGTGCAGAGCTTTATAGGCCAGATATTGAAGAGAACAAAGAACGTGCTCTAAGTAGACGTAACCTTGTAATTCAAAACATGGCTGATGCTGGTGACATCACTCAGTCTGAAGCCAATGAATACAAAGCTTCACCGATTGAACTAAACATCCAGAAGATTCCTGTGGGTTGTGAAAGCGATCAGACCACAGCATTCTTCTGTGACTATGTAGTTTGGAACATTCGTAACAGCCCAGAGTTTGGTCCTACCAAAGAAGACAGAGAAATCTTGCTTCGTAAAGGTGGTCTAGACATCTACACCACAATTGACCTCAAGCTTCAGAGAGTTGCTGACAAGGCAACTAAGACTTGGGTTCCACCAAAGGATAAATCTAAGGTTGGTGCCGCAAGCGTTTCAGTTCAGGTTGGTACAGGAAGAATCCTTGCTCTAACCCAAAACAGAATCTATGACCAAACAGACTCTGGTCTTGAAGGTCACACCTCAGTGAACTATTCAGCTGATAAAAACTATGGTGGATCTTCTGGTTTCCAGAGCGGTTCCACATATAAGATCTTTACCCTTGCTGAATGGCTTACTAAAGGCTTCAAGCTCAATGACCGTGTTGATGGTCGAGTCAAAGAGTGGAATGCAGCCGACTTCAGTTCTCGCTGTGGAACTAACGTTGGTACTTGGGCTCCAGGAAACGACTCCCAGGCACCTGAAGAACTATCCGCTATGCAGGCAACATACATGTCTGTGAACACTGGTTTTGCTGCGATGGCTAGCCAACTAGATCTTTGTGATATCAGAGACATGGCAAAGCGCTTCGGTGTACATAGAGCAGACGGAACAGAACTTGTGTCCTACCCTGCATCCATTCTTGGAATTAACGAAATCGCTCCTCTTTCAATGGCAGCAGCGGTCGCAGGAATTGCTAACAAGGGTGTCTACTGCTCCCCTATTGCAATCGACCGCGTAGTGGCAAGAGACACAGGAGCTGAACTTCAAGTTCCTAAATCAATTTGTTCAGAAGCAGTTTCACCAGAAGTGGCAGCAGCTATGACCAAGGCTATGGTGGCGGTAATCAATGGTGGTACCGGTGGTGCATCCGCTACTGGCGATGGAACACCGCTAGCTGGTAAGACTGGAACAACAGACTCTGGTGTTCACACTTGGATGACAGGTTTCTCTACTGCTGTTGGAACTGCTGTTTGGGTTGGAAACGTTTCAGGTGACACATCTCTTCGAAAAATTACTCTGAACAATAAAGCCGGTGGAACCGTTCGTCACGAAATCTGGCGAACAATCATGAAGACAGCCAACAAGAGCTACCCAGGCAAGAAGTTTGATGAAGCACCTCGCGACTTGGTTGAAGCAACCATGATTTCTGTGCCAGATGTATTTGGTCAGGTTCCTGATGTTGCAGCTGAGAGCATTATTGCCGCTGATCTGAATGCGAAGATTGTGACTAACCCAGTGGCTTCTACAAAGCCAGCAGGAACTGTTGCATACATCAGCCCTAAGGCCGGAAGCGTAATTCCTCGAGGCAGCATGATCAAGATTTATATCTCAAAGGGTGGCCTAACTGTCTTGCCTAAGGTGAAGGGTATGACTGTTGCCGATGCTACAGCTGCAATTAACGCAGCCGGGTTCCCAACGGTAAGCGTGCCTCAGCCATCGCAGACACAGCTGTTCGTAAATAGCAGTACTGTTCCAGCTGGAAACGTGGTTGGCACATTACCTGCGGCAGGAAAGTCCGTTCCGTCTTCAAATGCGATTCTTTTGATTATTAGCAAAGGCCCTTAGTGGAGTTTTTGCTATACCTTGGGGCTCTTGGATTAGCTGTAATTATCTGGGCTACCTGTATTGAGAGATTCTGGTTCGCAATCAGAAGAAGTGAACTGAAGGTTCTTCCAAAGGGTAGTAAAGACATAGTTGTCCTACACATTAGCGACATCCACATGGCACCTTGGCAGCACTACAAACAGCGCTGGATTAGAAAACTTCAAGCCAGAACGAATCCGGATCTTGTTATAAACACAGGCGATAACCTGGGCCATGCCAGAGGCATAAACCCAGTCCTTGAAGCTCTTAATCCTCTTACTGGCGTTCAAGGTGTATTTGTGAATGGGTCTAACGACCTCTATGCTCCATCCAAAAGAAACCCATTGCAATACCTACTTCGACCATCTGATCGTCATCGTGATGATGAACCTGCGCTAAAGCTAGACACTGCATCTCTAAACGCAGGCTTTGCTTCTTTCGGTTGGGAAAACCTGAACAACACTGCCAAGAGTCTTACCGTCAATGGGACTCGCATCAACTTCTTTGGAACTGATGACCCTCATGAACTGAGAGACGATGCAACAAAGGCCAAAGAAGGCTTAGGTAAATTACCTAAAGCAGATGTTCTAATCGGGATCACTCATGCTCCTTACCTTCGAGTATTAGAAGAGCTAAGTGAAGCTGACATGGTCTTTGCCGGTCACACTCATGGTGGTCAGGTTTGTTGGCCGTTCTGGGGAAGAGCACTAGTTACTAACTGTGACTTACCAACAAAGTTCGCAAGAGGTTTACATCAGGTACCGCTAAAGAGTAAGAAGCTTTGGGTTAATGTTTCTGCTGGCTTAGGGCATTCAATTTATGCTCCAGTGAGATTGGCCTGCAGGCCTGAAGTAAGAGTTGTGACTCTAAAAGCTAAAGACTAGTTACCAAAGCCAAAGATGTCTGATCCAAGAACCAAGTACTGGTCTTGGGTGTTATCGCATCGAGCTACAGTTTCTGCGGCATAACAAGTTATATCGCCAACAACTATCTTGCTTCCAGATGGAAGGCTATAAGCCTCTTCAGGATCTGAGAACAAACCACTTGAACAGAACCAATCGGCGGCTTTACCTTCTGAAGGCTGGAACGCCCAAAGCCTTGCCTGGTATCCCCAAGCTCCTTCACAAGAAGCTGGTGCCTTTGGAATGTCGTAAACGACATCAACATCACGGTGTTCACAAAGAGCAAAGCCAGGAGTTGTGTTGATGGTGCACCAAACAGTTCCTCCGCCAACTCGGAAGATATAGCCGCCGTAGCCATCGCTGTAATCAGCTTCATTCACAACAGGGGTTTCGATAGGAGGCTTCTCAGGAAGTTTGATCTTCGCTTCTGGTTCAGTAGCCGAACATGAAGATAAAACCAGTGCAGCTATTGCCGCTATAACTAATACCCCGAACTTGCGCATGTATTCAACTTAGCCGAGCAAATTAGAATTCGCTGGCAACTAGCTCCGCTATTTCGTAGGTGTTTAGAGCAGCACCCTTGCGAAGGTTGTCACCAACAACGAACATCTCAATAGAGTTTGGGAAGTCCAAAGACTGTCTCACTCTTCCAACAAAGGTTGGGTCTTGCCCTGCGACCATGCTTGGTGTTGGCCATTGGCCGTTAGCAGGATCATCAACAAGTTTGATAGTTGGCTCTTCTTCTAGAGCCTTGTGAACATCAGCAACGCTCAAAGGGTTAGCAAAGGTTGCATGCACGCTTAGTGAGTGACTAACTAGAACTGGAACACGAACACAGGTAGCCGCAACCTTAAGCCCTGGAATACCAAGAATCTTTCGGCTCTCATCTCTAACCTTCATCTCTTCGCTGGAGAATCCTCCTGCTTTTAGAGAACCAGCGAAAGGAACTACGTTTAGAGCGACAGGTGCTGGGAATGGAGAGTCTGCTACCTGAAGACCCTGTGAACCTAGCAGCGCTTCAACATCCCCGCTTTGTTCTCCTGCAGAGCTACCGGCAACAGCGCTGATTTCATTACGTAGTCTTTCGATACCTGCAGCACCTGCACCTGATACAGCCTGGTAGCTAGAAACAACAAGCTCAGTTAGAGTCCAACCTCTGTGAAGGGCTCCAAGAGCTGCCATCATGGTCAAGGTTGTGCAGTTAGGGTTTGAAATGATTCCCTTAGGTCTGTTTCTTGCCTGCTCAGGGTTTACCTCTGGAACAACCAAAGGAACTTCTGGATCCATTCGGAAAGCACCTGAGTTATCAACCGCTACTGCTCCACGAGCTGCTGCAATTGGTGCCCATACTTCAGAGACTTCATCTGGAACATCGAACATAGCGATGTCAATGCCATCAAATGCTTCAGGGGTCAGTTCAACAACAGTTAGTTCTTCTCCGTCAACAGTAATCTTCTTACCTGCAGACCTTGCTGAAGCAATAAGTCTGATTTCTCCCCAGATGTTCTCTCGGTTATTGATGATGTCAATCATTACGGTACCAACAGCACCAGTTGCACCAACGAGAGCAAGATTAGGTTTAGACATTGTTTTCTCCTTAGCGTCCGGTGCCAGCGTAAACAGTTACAGGGCTATCCCCGTCTAGATCAAAGGCTTTGTGAACTGCACGAGCAGCATCATCAATCTGGCCAAGGCTTGTGATTACAGAGATACGGATCTCAGATGTTGAAATCATCTCTACGTTGATTGAAGCTTCAGCTAATGCTCTAAACATGATGGCTGAAACACCAGCGTTGGTTCTCATACCTGCACCAACAATGCTTAGCTTGCCAATTTCTTCATCGCTTTCAAGTTCGCGATAACCCAAGACATTCTTGTTCTGAGCAAGAGCATCAAGAACCTTCTTCAGTTCACCCTTAGGAAGTGTGAAGCTAATGTCGCTAACTGCATCGGTTACGTCAGAACCAGTTGGAGTGTTCTGAACAATCATGTCAATGTTCGCTCCAGCTTCAGCAACGGTTGTGAAGACAGCAGCTGCTTTACCAGGTACGTCTGGAATACCAATGATCGTAATCTTCGCTTGAGACTTATCGGCTGCTACACCTGAAACGATTGATTCTTCCATTTGATTTACTCCATCTTCATTAGAGATAACTTTGGTGCCTGGGTCATTACTGAAAGTTGAACGAACTCTTAGATCTACCTTGTGTCTGCGAGCAAACTCAACAGCACGAATGTGAAGGATCTTCGCTCCTGCTGCAGCTAGCTCCAACATAGATTCAATATCGATAACATCTAGCTTCTGAGCGGTTGAAACTACTCTCGGGTCTGCTGTGTAGATACCATCAACATCACTGTAGATTTCACAGACATCAGCTTTTAGAGCAGCAGCTAGAGCTACAGCAGTTGTGTCAGATCCACCTCTACCCAAAGTAGTGATGTCTCTTGAACCTCGGTTGAAGCCTTGGAAACCGGCAACGATTGCGATGTTGCCAGCATTTAGTGCTTCAGCAACACGATCTGGTGTTACCTCAGCAATACGAGCATTACCGTGAACTTCATCGGTAATGATTCCGGCCTGTGAACCTGTGAAAGAAAGTGATGGAGCACCTAGGTCATTGATTGCCATAGATAGCAGAGCCATTGAAATACGCTCACCTGAAGTAAGAAGCATATCTAGCTCTCTACCCTCAGGGTTAGCCGATACTTGGTTAGCTAAATCTAGAAGTTCATCAGTTGTGTCACCCATGGCTGAAACAACAACACATACCTGGTTGCCAGCTCTTTGGGTCTCAATGATACGGGCAGCGACATGCTTGATCTTGTCAGCATCGCCTACAGACGAGCCGCCGTATTTCTGCACAATTAGCGCCAATTGAGATCTCCAGATTAGGAAAAAGGGGGGAATTCAACGCTGAACTGAACTAAGTTTAGCCCACTACAGGCCCATACCCTACTGCTAACTAACTACTCGACGACCTTCAAAAGCACGCCCCAGGGTCACTTCATCAGCGTATTCAAGGTCTCCACCAACTGGCAGCCCTGAAGCCAAGCGGCTAACAGTGATACCTAGTGGAACAAGGAGTCTGGTTAGGTAGGTGGCTGTTGCTTCACCCTCAAGGTTTGGGTCGGTAGCAATAATGACCTCTTTGATTTCAGGGTCATTTAGGCGAGACATTAGTTCACGGATTCGAAGGTTATCTGGACCAATGCCTTCGATAGGACTAATCGCTCCACCTAGCACGTGATAGAAACCACGGAACTCTCTAGTTCTCTCAATGGCCTGAACATCTTTAGATTCTTCAACCACACAGATTGACTCTTTAGTTCTTCTAGGGTCTCTACAGATGTTGCAATACTCATGTTCAGCAACGTTGAAACATGTTGCACAGAAACGAACTCGTTCTTTAGCTTCAAGAAGAATCTTGGCTAGTTCTTGCGCCTGATCGTCATCGGTCTGGATTAGATAGAAAGCAATTCTCTGAGCAGACTTAGGCCCAACACCAGGAAGTCTAGATAGAGCATCAATTAGATCTTGAACTACACCTTCATACATCTAATTAGTTTCCTTCAATAGGTTCAGCACCTAATAGATTACGAAGAACAGAATCCCCTACCAATGAATCCTCATCAATAAGTTTGTTTCTGTTTTCATTTACTTCTTTGCTCTTATCTTCTTTGACCGATTCAGCGACTTTAGTAATTGGCTCTGTTGGAGCTGCTGCCTTAGGAGTTGAAACCTGGACAATCGGTTCTCCTGCAGTTGATACTGCTGCACGATATTGAACACGAACACCTAGTACTTCAAAGATCGCTCTGCGGAGTAGTTCGCTAGGACTGTTAGGCCCACCATCACGGAACACAGTCTTGTCATGTTCGTTAGCAAAAAGGATGTCTAGAACTTGCCCATCAAAAGCAACTGGAGTTTGAGTGTAGACATTCTGCCAAGCTGCTCTAGAGATACCAGAGAGAGTGCTCTTGATCTCTTCCCAAGAGTTCTTCATCATTTCCCAGGTAACAGCTGGTGCTACAACATCACTAACAACAGGAACCTGATTAGTAACCGGAGCAACTGAAGGAATAACAATTGGAGCAACAGCTGCAACAGGTTGAGTCTGTGTTGAAACAGGAGCTGCAGGAGCAGTAGCCGAAGGTGCCTTAGCAGGTGCAGCTGGAGCTTGTGCTGGAGCATTACCCCCAAGACCCATACGTCGTTCTAACCTGTCAATACGGGCAAGTGAGCCTGTTTCAGTTGAATCTTGAGCAGGAACTAGAACTTTGGCAACCATAAGTTCAAGTTGCAGCTTAGGGCTAGTAGCTCCGTTCATACGGGTTAGACCTTCAGCAATTACTTCAGCTGCATAAGTAAGTTCAGCTTTGCCGAATCTTTCAACCTGTAATCTCATTCGGTCTAGCTGGTCTTGAGGCATGTCTCTAAGAACTGTCTTGGCCTTTTCTCCAACTGAACCAACAACAATTAGATCTCTAATTCGCTCCAGCAAATCTTCAACGAAACGAGATGGGTCTTGACCACTTTGAATAACCTGGTCAACGCTTGCAAATACCTCAGCAGCATCGCCCTTACCAAAAGCATCAATAAAGGTATCTAATAGAGCAGAGTCTGTGTAGCCAAGAAGACCAACTGCACGCTCATAAGTAACATGGTTCTTTTCTGACCCAGCGAGTAGCTGATCTAGTAGAGATAGTGAATCTCTAACTGATCCACCACCAGATCTAACAACCAGGCTCAATACACCTTCATCAACACTTGCCTTCTCTGAGGCAATCATCTCGCCTAAGTACTCAATCATCTGAGCAGGTGGAACAAGGCGGAATGGGTAGTGGTGAGTTCTTGAACGAATAGTTGAGATGACTTTCTCAGGTTCTGTTGTAGCAAAGATGAACTTCACGTGGGCAGGTGGCTCTTCAACTACTTTCAAGAGGGCGTTGAAACCATCTTTGGTAACCATGTGAGCCTCATCAAGGATAAAGATCTTGAATCTATCTCTGGTTGGAGCAAATGCAATACGCTCACGTAGTTCTCTAGCATCTTCAACTTTGTTATGACTAGCAGCATCAATTTCAATTACATCTAGTGATCCAGCACCATCTCTTGAAAGCTCAATACAAGATGCACACTTGCCACAAGGAGTATCAGTAGGTCCCTCAGCACAGTTCAAGCAACGAGCAAGGATTCTTGCAGAGGTAGTCTTACCGCAACCTCTAGGGCCGCTAAACAAATAAGCATGGTTCACTCTGTCGCTACGCAGAGCAGCCATCAAAGGCACGGTAACTTGAGTCTGCCCAATGAGTTCTGAGAATGACTCTGGGCGATAACGACGATAAAGAGCTGTGGACACTCTTAGAGTTTAAGTCTTTTTTTACGCCTGTAAGGGCTATCTCTAGACTTCATGTCAATCCTTGTAAAATGCTCTTAAAGGTGCATAGATAGGGGGCAACTTGAGGCAGTTCTGGGCGTCAACAAAAGACTCGATCTTGGGCTACTTTCGGGGAACAATCAAACATTGTCGCGAATGTGGCGCATCGTTCATTCAGAATGATCGGTGGTGCCGTACATGCGGATCAAGGCGCAAAAAGAGGAGTTTATTGACTCGAGTAATAGTATTCAACGCCTGTTTGGGTTTGCTGCTTTTACTGATTCTTGGCCTTCTCCAGTATGTGGTCGGCCTTATGAACAAAGACTTAGTCGAGAGAGCGTTATCGGGAGAGTTCCCTTTCTTTACTTTCTGGTTCTTCATCGGAGTAGGTCTCCTTTCAAGCCTCATGCCACTGATTCTGCTAAAGAGGTTCTGGGACTTCTTAACAACCTAATTTTTAATTCATTAATAGAAAGGACGAGCTATGAATTGTCACAATTGCAAACGCGAAATAAATGAACATGATGCATTCTGCGGGGGTTGCGGGTCGAAACTCTTAGCTCCTAGCGCCACAAAGCCAAACGTATGTGCTGAATGCATGGGTGAACTGTCGCCAGATCAATCGCATTGTCAAAATTGTGGAAGCAGTAACAACATGCATACAAACATAGGACCGGGAGAGATTTCAGCTTCGTCTTCCAAGTTTTCCAAAGTCCTTGGCGTCATTTTCATAATCATTGGGGTAGCGATTATGATTTTTGCCTTCCTCAATTTTCAAAGCACAGGAGACTCTCTAAGAACTAACAACGACGCAGGGGTTGGCCTTCAACATGTGATGATGGTGCCGATTGGAATTGTTGGGTTTGTTCTTGCGCTAGCGGGTCTATTCACTGTGCGTGAATCTTCCGAGAAGTCTTAGGCATCGAAATATTGAAAGACTCCCCGCACACCCATCAGAGCCCAGTTACCCTTGCTATCTTTCGATCCTGGGGGAGTTAGCCGAGGTGACGCCGCACGGGGAGTCCAGTCCTATTCTAAACCTTGGAAAAGGGGCTGATTCCCTACCTCTTCTTGGATGACTTGGCAGCCTGCAAGGCAATAGCCTCGGCTATCTGCACTCTGGTTTCTTCAATCTTTTCTTGAGCCTTTGCCTTGCCACCTTCTTGGTAGGCAAGGGCAATGCTGGCAGCAATTCCTGGGGTTAGGTCATCAAAGTTCACAGAAGCTAGGACTGAAGTCTTGTCCCTGTTAGAAACTGAGATGGTCAAAGTGATGCCGTTATCCCCCGCCTCCAAGTTCACAAGCTTGCTGAGATCAAACTCCCGAACTACGTTGTCCCCTGCAAAGACAATTCTTTGATTTGTGTAGGTTGAGGTTCCAACATCGATTGGTTCAGATGTTTCAGGGTTTCTCCTGCTGCTTCCTTTATATCCCCCAACATTTGCTCGAACATTTCCAAACAAAGGCAGGCTCACTCCACCAAAACCACCTGTACTAGTTGAACCTGTACTTCTGTATTCCTTGAGAATAGTTTCATTCACTCGGGCAATGACTACCTCGTTTGGCTTGACTGCAAAGGCAAAGCCTTCTTCAGGTGTCACCCCATCCGCCATGCTCGCAAGAATAGCGTCTTGTTTGAATAGTGACTCAAGAGCTTCTTTGTTCTTTTCTCTAGACATAAAGAAGATGAATGTGGAGTAGGACACCAAGATGGCAAAGGTCCAAACGACGATCATGTAGGCAGAGTTATCTCCCCTTGATCTTCCGTCTAGCCAGGTCCAGAGAGAACCAATGAATAGAGCTCCAAGAACAATTAGCCAGTTCTGCTGCCTCTTTGATAGACCCATGTTTGTGACTCCTTTTCTTGATATCAAGATACCGCTAGCGACGGACATCGATGTTCTCAACTGGAGCCATAAGGATGGTTTTAGTTCCCCCGCCAGCAAACTAAACTAAATAGGTCCGTGAGACATCCCAGGAGAATTCGCCTAGTGGCCTATGGCGCCAGCTTGGAAAGTTGGTTGGGTGCAAGCCCTCGGGGGTTCGAATCCCCCATTCTCCGCCAGTTGTTCAGAATTCGCTCACTTATGAGTCGATGAATACCAAGAGAGAAACCTTGGGTTTTATGCCCCTATACGCTTGAAGTATGAATGCTTTCACACGACCGCTCCAAGCATCTGACTATCCTGAATGGACCCAACTTTGGCAGGGTTATCTGACTTTTTACAAGACATCCTTAACTGAAGGGCAAACTGCTCTAACTTGGGAGCGACTAATAGATCCTCAGTTTGGAATGCATGCATTAGTAGCAGAGCTTGAGGGGCAAATTGTTGGATTCGCACACTATTCGTTCACGCACTCAACTTGGAATGAGAACCGAAACGTTTATCTGGAGGATCTCTTCGTAGACTCCTCTTTGCGCGGGCAGGGATTGGGACTACTTTTGATTACTGGACTAGACCAAATCGCAAAATCAGAAGGTGGTCGCGAGGTCTATTGGGAAACACATAAGAACAACAAGGTGGCTCGCAAACTTTACGATTCCGTTGGGAAACTTTCCGACTTTTTAAAGTATTCGAGACCTGTTGATTAGTGAATGGGTCTGGACACGGTTTTGGAGACTCGACTTGGAAGTTAGGTTTGGCTTTGTGATGCTTAGTAACTGCAAGGTTGAGCCTCTCAGAAAATTGCAGAACTATTTCTGAGCTCTCCGGTCTCTCCGCTTTAGCGACCATGAAACAATTTTTGGTTTGGTCAAAAGAGCTGGAACTGTGGTGGAGACAACCGCAAAGGCACTTAGCCACCAATATATCAATGGGTAAAGGGGAGCTAAAGGCCATAACTTGTAGATGCCCTTATCGTGATTTGAGTCCAGCCTCATTCCCCAAAAGATCTGAAACAAAGCCACTGCCAAAGTTAGTGTGCCCCAGTGGCTCAAGATAACTGAATTTCCGATAAACGGAAGCCCCATAAATGCCGACGCAATCCACAATAGAGTCGCACCGATAAGCAAGTGGCACCATAAGATTGCAGCCAACGCTTCAGCTAGCAAAGGGAAAACAGGCCACTCCCATTTGCGAACAATGGGAACTCCGTGGGTTT
Source organism: uncultured Micrococcales bacterium (assembly GCA_937919125.1). Lineage (GTDB taxonomy): Bacteria > Actinomycetota > Actinomycetes > Actinomycetales > Microbacteriaceae > Rhodoluna. Next base: position 18,659 of record CALFOB010000051.1, read on the forward strand.
GGATCACACGTACCAGCCCTGTGCTCCAGCGGGTTCTCTGTTTCCACCACTGCGACAGGTTTTCTGGAACCTCCATTGCCACTTGGGCCGCAGGTTCATAGATGCAGCGATATCCCTCACGATGAAGCCTCCAAGTCATCTCGATATCCTCTGTTGGTTGGGTTGCTGAAAACCCTCCAACATCCAATATCGTCTTCCGGCGAACAGCCGTAAGAATTCCAGAAATTGTATTTACTCTTCCCCATGCCGACTGCCCTCGCCTCAATATAGAAATGTTCGAGGTGAACTCGATTGCCTGCAGTTTTGATATCAGGCTAGACAAGTTGGCTACTCTTGGGTTACCGGTAACCGCTGCGACATCCTCATGTATTAAGAAGTGTGGCACTAGTCTGTCCAGTGCATTTTTTGCTGGTCTGGCGTCGGCATCAACAATTACAACGATCTCACTGCTTGCAGCAGCAAAACCTTCATTGAGAGAGGTTGACTTTCCAGTAGCAGATCTATGGGAAATTATTGAAATTGACCCATCATTCTTTATTGCACTAATTTTCTCAAGTGTGTGGTCGTGCGATCCATCGTTAATTACGATGATTTCCTTATGTGGCCAATGCATTTCCATAACCGACTGGATTGTCTTCCCAACTCCAGTTTCCTCATCGCGAGCAGGAATAATTATTGAAATAGTTGGCCAAGTTGCTCTAGCTTCGCTAAGGTGCTGCAGGTGAGGGAAATCGTTTTCTGTAGTATCCCTACTTCTGTCGAGGTGAAACTGCCTAGAGCCATTGACCGCGAGAGCTGAAATCACAACAGGAAATCCGGCAAGAAAAATCATGCCCAGCAAATACAAGGGTGATTCTGCAATTGCAAGCAAGACCTCAGTCATGCTTGGCTCTATTCCTTGCTTTTCTGCGCACCGCAGGAACCCCAACGATTGTGAACAAAAACGTCAAAACCCAGAGACTTCCAGCAAGGAATAGATCTGAGAGTGCCACCGAAGAGGCGCTCCATATATAAATAGTCCATGCGATGACGCCTATCCAGGCCAAGAGCCCGAGAATGGTGTGTTGAAGATTCATCGCCTGACTGTCATCGTCTTGCCCGGTTCGAATTTCTATGAACGGCTCATCTGGAAGCTGGTCAGGAGCAAGTTGTCTCGTATGATGATGCAAGCCAGGCAGAGAAGTCAGAATCTCATCAGAGAATTCGTGATTCTCTGGGCCTTTGTTTCCACCCCGATGCTTGTCCTTTTTACCAGCCATTAGTCAACATTAGCGGTGTGAAACAATAGTGGAAATAGGGCAAGGGCCAACGATCAGTCCCTAAAAGACCAAGAGCAATAATGTCTGCTCCGACAATGCCTGACTTTATCTTGGCCTAATGGTCTTTATTAGCTGATCCACATCCTTTTCAACTGAGTTTAGCCAATTCATGCCCGTTTTATGGAGCCTCAATGAGATAAGGCCGTGTAATGAAACCCAAAGCTGGATGGCACTTTGTGTTGAAGCCTTGCTAGGTTTCAAATCCTTTGAAAGCAGGGCTGCTAATTGGGTAATTAAATGCAGTCCGGGTCTCTCATTAGGCAAAGGCATGTCTATTTCATCGGTCGTTTCAAATAAGAGTTGGTAACTACCTGGGTTACTTAGACCCCAGTTCACATACGCTTGTGCGAATTTCTTAAGTTGAGCTTCGGGCTTTGAAAGTCCGGTTATTGCTTCGTTGAGGCTTTGCTCGAGTTCATCGAAGAGGAATCTGATTACCTCAATATATAGGTCGTCTTGAGATGCGAAATGTCTATAGGCAGCACCTGGTGCAACTCCTGCTTTTTTTGCCAACGCACGCATTGTAGGCAACTTGATGGTTCGAGGGTTGCTTGCTAACTCGGCAGCCACCTGCACAAGGGTGCTCCTAAGACCTTCGGTCTTTCTATTGCCCAGATCTCCAGCGTCAACCACTTAGCGAATCCTTCCATTTCGTGAACAAGTGTATACTCGGAAGTAGTGAACACTTGTTCACAGATGGGAGAAACTTGAAAGCGTTCTATTCTCTAAAACCCTTAGCGTTGGCTTTCGCAGTACTACTGTCAGCAGGTTGCACCCAGCAATATACCTCAAAGGCTATTGACATTACGGACATCGTCCTTACCAAAACCAGCGGTGACTGCGCTGACTACGCTGCTACATACTCAGCGGAAGTTCAAGACTTGCAAAACGATACAGAATTTACTTCCTCTTTCACGATCTCTAATGACGATAGCTCGTGCAGTATTCAATCTAACGACATTCCCAACTACGACTTCAATGATGCCACCGCGCATTTTGCAGATGACGTCGCTACTCAAAACTTTTCACTCACTATTCCTAGAAACCCAAAACGCGCTGCTATTGCAACCGAACTAAACGAATTGCAATACAACGCCGTGCTACTAAATGGTGTGGTACTAGATGAGCTGACAGACGGCTGCTACAAGCCTGAAGACCCCGGAGCCGATTCACAGGGAAACATCGCAAGGGGTTGTGGCCCTATTGCTGACTGGAGATTAAATGCTCTAGGTGCTGTGAGATTCGGAACAGACTCTCATAATGCGCACACCCAGCCGGGTGGGCTTTACCACTACCATGGCAATCCGCTAGCCTTATTCGATCTTGACGATTCAACTAAGGCATCTCCTGTGATCGGTTTTGCGGCAGACGGATTCCCTATCTTTGGGCCGCACTTCATAGACCCTCAAACCGGTAAGGTTACCCACGCAGTCTCGGGCTACACACTTAAGTCAGGAAATAGGCCAACTTCCATTTCAAGTCCAACTGGAAAATATGACGGAACATACATCCAAGACTATGAATTCACTGGGGCAGGAAATTTAGATAAATGTAATGGAATGACAGTTGACAGACAGTACGGCTACTACGTCACCGATGAATACCCATACGTTATTGCTTGTTATTCCGGAAACCCAGATTCCAGCTTTCTAAAGCGCTAAAAACCTCCTCGCAAAAATAAAAAAGATAGGTAAATAACATGAGTAAGAAAATCAGAATCTCCATCCTCGTTGCTTCATTTGTGTCAGCTATTGCAATTGCGCTCTACCTAACTTTGGGGACATCGACAACGGCTCTATCACTCGGCGCTCCAGGCCTTGATGCCAGCAAATTCAAGACAGGCTCATTGGTTAGCCCGATTACCGAAGTTGAATGCACGCTTTCGGACGGAAGCTCTTCAACTTGTTACAAAGTAGTAGTTACGGGAACTCCAGTTGACACCAAAATTGGCCCTTTCTGTCCAGAGACTACGGAAACCACAGCAGAGAACGCAGGTATCTGGCTAGATGGAA
>CALFOB010000052.1 GCA_937919125.1 uncultured Micrococcales bacterium
AGTTAGCTACCCAAGAGTTGGGTTCAGCTTCTAAATCAATGAGCTTGTAATTGTCTGAAGTAAGTCCCTTCTATGACAACGGGAACCCCCGTTTCAAAGGTGCTTACAAAAACAATGAAATGCATGGCTTCTGGGAATTCTTTAGAAAAGATGGATCTCTAATGAGATCTGGTTCTTTCGATAAAGGCAAACAAACTGGTGTTTGGAAGACCTTTGATAGAACTGGGAAGTTAGTAAAAGAAACTAAGTTCGACTAACGCTTCTGCTTATTGCTGGTGTCTTCACCAGCAGCCTTTAGATCTTTTCTAAGTTCTTTAGGCAGTGAGAACTGAACATCTTCTTCAGCGGTCTGAACAATATCAACATCGCCGTAACCACGACGAGCAAGATCATCAAGAACTTCTTCTACTAGTACTTCAGGTACTGATGCTCCTGAAGAAACGCCAACAGTAGTTACACCTTCAAACCATTCGTCTTTGATTTCTGTTGCAAAGTCCACTCGATAAGAAGCTTTTGCTCCTGCTTCAAGTGCGACTTCAACAAGGCGAACAGTGTTAGAAGAGTTAGCAGAACCAACAACGATTACGAGTTCAGCCGCTTGAGCAACCTTCTTGATGGCTACTTGTCTGTTTTGTGTTGCATAACAAATGTCATCGCTAGGTGGGTTTTGTAGAGTTGGGAATCTCTCTCTAAGAGCTTCAACAGTTTCATAAGTTTCATCAACAGAGAGAGTGGTCTGAGATAGCCAGATAACTTTCTCTGGGTCTCTAACGGTTACGTTTAGAATTCCGTGACGACCATCAACTAGTTGAACGTGATCTGGAGCTTCTCCAGCAGTTCCTTCTACTTCTTCGTGACCTTCGTGACCGATTAAAAGAATGTCGTAGTCTTCGCTAGCAAATCTTTGTACTTCTCTGTGGACCTTGGTAACCAAAGGACAGGTTGCATCGATGGTGTTTAGGTTTCTTTCCTCCGATGCCTTGATAACAGCAGGGCTTACTCCGTGAGCTGAGAAGACCAGGATGCTGCCTTCAGGAACTTCATCAACTTCGTTGACGAAAATAGCTCCGCGACGCTCCAGGCTTGAGACAACATGCTTAGATCGGAAGAGCACACGTCTGAACT
>CALFOB010000053.1 GCA_937919125.1 uncultured Micrococcales bacterium
GCATCGCAGGACTAGCAACAGCAGCCATTCTTGCTAAAGCAGGAATGAAAGTTCAGCTGTTTGAAGCTAGAGAAAAAGTTGGCGGTCGTGCTTACATTTGGGAAAAAGATGGTTTCACTTTCGACATGGGTCCATCTTGGTATCTAATGCCAGATGCCTTTGATCAGTTCTTCAAACTAATGGGCACAACAGCCGCTGAACAACTAGATCTAGTTCGCCTAGACCCTGCATACAAGACATACTTCGAAGGCCAGAAAGAACCTATGGTCATGCACGAGAACTTGGCTACCAACCTAGCTGAGTTTGAAGCGATTGAACCAGGTTCAGCCAAGATGGTTCAGAAGTACCTAGACAGTGCTGAAGAGACTTATGAACTAGCTAATAAGCACTTCCTCTACACAAACTTTCAGAACATCAAGTCCTTCACTCACCCAGATGTTGTGAAGAAGGCTGGAACATTCGTAAAGCACTTGCTCACATCTCTTTATGACTTCTCTTCAAAGCACGTAAAGGACGAAAGACTACGAAAGGTTCTAAACTTCCCTGCTGTGTTCCTAGGAGCTTCTCCTTACGAGACACCAAGCATGTATCACTTGATGACACACATCGATATGAATGTTGGAGTGTTCTACCCTCAGGGTGGTCTCTACAAGATCATTGAGGCTATTGAAGCTCTTGCTAAAAAGCACGGTGTTGAAATCCACACCAACTCTCCTGTTTCAAAGATTGAGGTTGACTCATTTGGTCAGGTAAAGGGTGTTCGTGTTGGCAATGCACTTTACGAATCAGATGTGGTTGTTGCTAACGCTGATCTTCACTTCGTTGAAACTCAGCTACTAGAGCCTAAGTACCAGAGCCTTCCTCAGAAGTATTGGGATAAGAGAGTTCCGGGACCATCAGCTCTACTTATGTATTTAGGTGTGAAGGGCAAGGTAGACAACCTGGATCACCACACACTTCTATACACAGACAACTGGAGCAAGAACTTTGCGCAAGTTTTCAAGAAAGCAGATGGCAAGAGCAAGATTGCATCTCCAGCAAGCTTGTATATCTGTGCTCCTAGTAAGACTGATTCTTCTGTTGCCCCTGAAGGTTATGAAAACCTATTCGTTCTAGTTCCAGCTGCTGCTGACCCTTCTATTGGTAGAGGTGGAATTGATAGAGCAGGAGATCCTGCGTTTGAAGCTGAAGCAGATCGCATCATTGAACAGATTGCCGATTGGTGTGAGATTCCGGATCTAGCTGACCGCATTGTGGTTAGAAGAACCATGGGTCCAGCAAACTTTGTTGAAGAACTAAATGCCTGGTCAGGTACCGCTCTAGGTATGGCACACACTCTTCGTCAGAGTGCTTTCTTTAGACCTAAGAACAAGAGCAAGAAGGTTAGGGGTCTCTACTACGCGGGACACCACTCAATCCCAGGTATTGGTTTGCCAATGTGTCTTATCGGTGCAGAGCTTGTCTACAAGCTCATGATTGATGACAAATCAAGTGGGCCTACTGAGAATGAAATTGCTCCAATTGCTGAAGGTGGCTGGAAGGGCCTGAACTAGTGGCCCAAGGGTATACCTATCTAGCAGGGCTGATCCTTTCTCTAATGGGATTAGCTCTAATGGACTGGCGTCACAAGACTGCTTTCACTATCAATAAGAAAGCAGCGAGCCTAGCTATCTTCATTCCACTGGTGTTCTTCATCATCTGGGATGTAGCAGGTATTGCAACAGGAATCTTCTTTAGAGGAGACACATCTCACCTATCAGGAATCTTGTTAGCTCCTGAGTTCCCTATTGAAGAACTGTTCTTCTTACTTCTTTTGAACTATTCATCGCTGACTATCTTCACAACAGTGAGCAGAGTAATCGCTAAGAGGTCAGCTAAATGAATCAGTTCACTTACCTTGCTCTAAACGTTGTCTTTATGCTGATTGCTTTTGTGACACTGAACCTATTCAGCAGAAAGAGTCCATGGCGAGTAATTGGTTACACAATGCTGTGGATGCTTTTGACTACCTTGGTATTCGATAACATAATAATTGCCCTAGGCATCGTTGGTTATGACGAAACTAAGATCAGTGGATTGCTTCTAGGCCTAGCTCCTATTGAAGACTTCGCTTACACAGTAGTTTCAGTGTTAGCGGTTGCAATCATCTGGACCAGAGTGACAAGGCCTTCTAAATGAAAGCATTGAATCAGCTCTTTTAGATCGGAAGAGCGTCGTGTAGGGAAAGAGTGTCTTCGCCTGTGTAGATCT
>CALFOB010000054.1 GCA_937919125.1 uncultured Micrococcales bacterium
GCAGGACTTGGTATTTCATCTATGGTGCCAGGATTCTTTAGTGCTGCAGGAAACGTTGAAGGTTTATCTACTGCTCAAGCACTAAGCCGAATGCTTCTGGTTAACACCATCATTGTTATCTTTGCGAAGATGCTTATGGGTTCTCTAATTGATGCTTCTTCATTGCCACTAGCGATGATATTCCCAATAGCAACATTTGCTATTGCGGGTGTGATTGCAGGAATAGTTGCTAACAAGCACAAAGATATAAAACTAAATCCTGAGATTTAATTTTTAGCGTTAGTTAGTGAACTGAACGTCAATATCCAAATCGCTTGAACGAAGCAATTCCATTACTTCTTGAAGATCATCACGGCTCTTGCTAACTACTCTTAGTTCATCACCTTGAATGTTTGCCTTGACAGACTTAGGTCCCTGCTCACGAATGATTGCTGAAATCTTCTTAGCCTCAGGCTGTTCAATGCCATCTTTTAGTGTGGCTTCGATGCGGAACTCTTTACCTGAAGGAAAAGGCTTGCCATCATCAAGGCTCTTTAGTGAGATGCCACGTTTTACCAGCTTGCTCTGGAAGACATCTAGAACAGCCTTAACGCGCTCTTCGCTGGTTGCCTTCATCAGGATCTTGTCGCCTGACCATTCAATAGATGCACCAACACCTTTGAAGTCGTAGCGCTGCTCAATCTCTTTTTGAGCTTGGGTTAGAGCGTTAGACGCTTCTTGCTTGTCAACTTTGCTGACTATGTCGAATGAGGAATCTGCCATAAGAGTGATTCTAACTAACTACTGGGCTGAAGCAGCTCTGGCTGTGCTGCTACGAACAATTAATTCAATAGGCCACTCAGTTACTTCAGGAACCTTCTGATCTGGGTTGTCCAACAACTCAAGCATGGTCTTAGCCATTAGCTCTCCTTGACCAACAACATTCTGGTTGATTGTTGTGATGCCAAAGAAATCAGCAAGCTCGTGGTTATCTACTCCAACAATAGAAAGGTCAGCCGGAACGCTTAGACCTAGGTCTTTAGCTGCAAGTAATACTCCTACAGCCAATTCATCAGAAGAAGCAAAAATAGCAGTTGGCGCATTGTGTGGATCACCTAGAAGATTCTTGGCAGCAGCATATCCTTCGCTGATTGCATATCTAGGAACTGTTCTATACCAGCCAGGCTTTGGTTCAATACCGGCAGCTTTTAGTGCTTCCTCGTAACCAACTTTTCTAACGTCAAATACTTTATAGAAGTTATCGGTTGATTCACTCTGACCAATCATCGCGATCTTGGTATGACCCATGGAGATTAGATGGTTAGTAGCTAGAGCACCTGCAGCATGGTCATTGATTGTGATGGTCTTTGCGCCTTTTACAGAACCACCAAGAGAGACTAGGGGCTTATTTACATTGTTGAGAGCGGCAATCTCTTCTTCGCTCATCTTTACTGACACACAGATAACAGCGTCCACTCTCTTACGAGGTAGCGACTTAGTAAAAATTGATTTACGGTGTTCAGCACCAGAAGAGACGTTATACAAAGTCACGTCATATCCTGCTGCTACTAGCTCTCTATCGATAGCTTCAAGAATGGTTGCAAAGAACCAACGGTCAACATAAGGAACAACGACACCAATGTTCTTAGTTCTACCTGTAACAAGGGTGTAGGCAGAAGCTGAAGGGACATAACCCAAACGATCAGCTACAGCTTGAACTAGTTCCTTAGTCTCGATAGAGACGTAATCTTTACCACTTAGTGCTCTTGAAACAGTTGCTGTTGAGACTCCAGCCTCACGAGCAACATCAACGATGCCAGCCACTTAAAACCTTTTCTGTAAATGTATGCAAATCTCTATGTAATCTATCTCTCCTTACACACCCTTACAGGTAAGAAGACCACATTGAAACCTATTCGTTGCATAAAGGCGATTGGCGGTTAGACCCTAGTTTCGACTATTCTTGAGAAGCACCCGTCCGGCTGATTACAGGCGGCCGGGAGCACTGGCTAGTTACCCAAGCGGCCAAAGGGATCTGACTGTAAATCAGCCGGCTCAGCCTTCGGGGGTTCGAATCCCTCACTAGCCACGAATGCCCCAGCCCTCCACGGCTGGGGTTTTCGCTTTAAGCCCTAGGCCATTCGTACTTTAGGGGAGTTCTGCTTAGACTCTGGCGATAGGTTGTACTGGTGAATGAAAACCAAGTTGCGGCAAAGCCAGTGCACGTCAAGAACGTAGCTAAGGGTCTAGGGCTTGGGCTCACCGCTTATCTGATTTGGGGTTCGTTTCCACTGATCATCACCGGGTTAGCTTCTTTTGCTAATCCTTGGGAGATTGTGGTTTGGCGAATTGTGTTTGGTTTCGCTACCGCTGTATTTCTGATTTCTGTAACTCGTTCATGGGCCTCACTTCGAGCAGTATTTAAAAACCGCAGCATGCTTGGCTGGATAGGTCTTAGCTCAGTTCTGATCATGATCAACTGGCAGGTCTATGTAATAGGTATTGCATCTGGTCGTGTGCTTGAAACATCTCTCGGCTACTTCATAAATCCGTTGGTGACTATTGTGCTGGCTGTTTTCTTCTTGAGAGAGAAACTGAACCTAGTCCAGTGGATGGCTGTTGCTTTGGGAGCTTTTGCGGTAACTGTTCTAAGCATCGATTACGGGCACCTACCTTGGGTAGCTTTGACACTTGCTTTCACATTTGGTGTTTATGGTTTGGCAAAGAACAAACTAGGTGGTCAAGTAACCCCGTTGAACTCTTATGCCATTGAGTCGGGAGCTCTATTGCCTGTGGCTATCATTCAAGGGGCAATTATCTCGAGCATTAGTCCAGGGCTTCAGATCACCTCACAAGGTTGGCAGGGTGTGGCTGGGCTGGCATTCTTCGGAATAATGACTGCTATTCCTCTAATTCTCTTTGGAACTGCGGCTGAGAACCTCCCATTGAGCTGGATTGGCTTTATGCAGTTCATGACCCCAAGCATCCAGTTTGTTTTAGGCCTAACAGTGTTTAAGGAGCAGATGTCACCGGCTAGGTGGGTTGGCTTTATTTTGGTCTGGGTTGCCTTGCTTACCCTGACCTCTGATGCGTTGAAGCGGAATCAGGCAAATCGCAAGCTTCGTAGCTAAATAAAGGGCTTTAGCCCCAATGTTTCGTTCGTATAACTTTTCCTTTACCAAGCCAAAAACATTTCGTAACAGGCTGTTTTAGCCCGAATCCTTTGACTAGGCTTTACCCAAGCGTTTCAGACTACCTGGCGCGTGTCTGTCGATGATGACGGGCTATCTTATCCCCGAAAAGGACAAAACAATGACCGCATTCTCAAAGAAGAAGCTTGCTGGTGCTGTTGCTGTGGTTGCTGCCACCGCCATTGCACTGTCGGGCTG
>CALFOB010000055.1 GCA_937919125.1 uncultured Micrococcales bacterium
GTTGAGAGAGCTAGGTTAGGGTTTAGTGCCCCTCGAATCATGTCGATGCTTCTCTTTAGCTGGCTCAGGCCTTCCAATGCGTAGTATTCGCACTGAATTGGGATAAGAACCTCAGTTGCGGCGGTGAAGGCGTTCACAGTAAGCAAACCTAGGCTTGGCGGGCAATCGATAAAGACGTAGTCAGGCTTCACGTTTGTGGTTGAAATGTAAGCCGATAGAGCGTTCTTTAGCCTGTGTTCACGCGCTAGCAGGGAAACAAGCTCTAGCTCGGCTGTTGCAAGATCAATGGTTGCTGGAACACATCTAACCCTTGGAGACTCAGGGCTAACCTGCACAACATCAGCCAAGTCCATGTTCTGAGTCATAACTTCATAGATTGACTTGACACCAATTCTGTGCTCAATGCCTAAAGCGGTTGAAGCATTACCCTGAGGATCAAGGTCAATTACTAGGACTTCCATGCCTTTATCTGCGAGCGCTACAGCCAAGTTAACGGCCGTTGTGGTCTTACCAACGCCGCCTTTTTGATTAGAAACTGTGATTACACGAGTAGCTGTTGGGTGGGGGATAACTGCATTTCTCACGTTAGACATGCGTCGGGTGTTTTCGCTGATTTCCTGGGCTAGCGGGGCGTCCTTGAAGCCGCCTGCCAAGCCGAATTCATCGGGATGTTTCACGTGAAACCTGCTTTTCAATAGTGGTTATTTCATCTTTAATCGGCTGCCAGCCCACTGGATCTGGGCTAACTTCTGTTCGCCCATTAGGGTATCCAAGACCACGGACAACTTGGCGTTCAGCTACAGCTGAACTCTCAGCCAAGGATAAAGGCGCTTCATTCACGTTATTGTTTTGACTCAAAACATCTCCCTATCCAAGTAACTAGAGTAGCCTAACCCGAACAACTGTAGTTGGGTCAATCAGAAGATTTTCCCCAACTGTGATGATCTCGAATGAGTCTAATTTGAGTTTCTTCGCCAAGGACTTAGAGTCCTCGATTTCCTCTTGGGCTTTAGAACCCTTCATTGCGAGGACCTGGCCGCCAGCGACAGTTAGAGGTGCCAGCATTCGAAGCAACTTCGGCAGAGCTGAAACAGCTCTGGCTGTAGTCACGTCATAGTTCCTTAGGGGAGCTTCTTCAGCTCTACCCCTCAATACCTTGACGTTTTCAAGTCCTAAGGTTGGCACAACAACTTCTGAGAGCCAGTTGGCTCTTCTTTCCATGGGTTCAATCAACACGAACTTGGTGTGCGGCTTCATGATTGCCATTGGGATGCCTGGAAAACCTGCTCCTGAGCCAACATCGGCGACAGTTTGCCCATTTTCAACCAATTCGGCTACAACTGCGGAGTTCAGAATGTGTCTAGACCAGAGCTTCGGTAGCTCTCTAGGTCCGATGAGGCCAAGTAGATCGCCATCTCGAACTAGTAGGTCAAAGTACTGTCTAGCCTGAGCTATGTGAGAACCGAAGACCTCTTGGGCCTCCTTGGGTTCCACCTCGGGGGTGTAATCGATGTTTTCATCGAGATTACTCATAGACATCCAATCTGTAAGACTAAACAAAAAGCCAGGACGTTAGCCCTGGCTGAATGTTTCACGTGAAACTACTCGGCAGGTTTTGCCACAATGTGGCGTTCTTTGCCTTCGCCTTCAGACTGGGAAATTAGTCCAGCTTCGGCGATCAAATCGTGAGAGATCTTGCGATCGTAAGAACTCATCGGCTTTAGGGCTACAGGAGCGTTAGTGTCCTTAACCTTGTCGATTGCCTTGTTGACCAGTCTGGTCAATGCGTCCAGGCGAACCTGTCTAGAGCCTGCAATGTCAATGATTAGGCGGCTAAATGACTGGGTTTTGGTCTGAACAGCGATACGAGTTAGCTCCTGAAGTGCCTCAACAGTGTCTGGGTGAGAGACAAGTCTTAGGTTGCTTTCCTCGTCAGCAGTGACTTCTAGGTAGGCTCTGCCCTGTCTAACGTCAATGTTGATGTCGCCATCAAGGTCAAAGATGTCTAGAAGCTCTTCTAGATAGTCGGCAGCTACTTCGCCTTCTTCTTCTAGATCCTTGATTGAGGTCTTAGCCTCAGTTGCTTCAGATACTTCTTCTTGGATCTCTGTTACTTCATTCTGGTCTGACATTTTTCCTACTTCTTGCCGTTCGGCTTTTTCTTGGCTCTGGCCTTAGAAACAGGCTGAACTCGCTGGACTGGAGGTGCGACTTCAGGTTCTGCCGCAGGGGTTTCGCTAGTAAGTTTGCCCTTCTTGAGCAACTTCGCTTGACGTTCGTTGTGTGCAATCGAGCCAGGTGTTGGCATGCGCTTGATTACGTAGTACTGCTGTCCCATGGTCCAGAAGTTGGAAACTAGCCAGTA
>CALFOB010000056.1 GCA_937919125.1 uncultured Micrococcales bacterium
CCAGTACCAACCATCGGTGCAGCAATAACTCCTAGGGATAAAAGTCCAGCGATGATTCCCCCGGTAAGTGCAATCTTTGATGCTCTACTCATCTAGCTATCTTCCTTCTTAGCGTTACAGCCAAAGAATCTAACAGCAACGCCTCCTTGACGTTTCTGTCCATTCGATAGCGAACCTTTTCTATCTCTTCTATATTGTGAATGATTTGCGCCTGACTAGTCTGACTGGCGAGACTGTGAATCTCCTTAGCCAAGTCTGGGTTTATCAAAGCTTCGCTTGTTCCTAGTTGAACAGTTAACACATCTCGATATAGGCCCATTAGGTCAACAAGAATGCGGTCTAGTCCGTCGCGCTTAGATCTTGTTGCACGTCTCTTCTGAGACTCTTCTAACCTTCTCAGTTGGGCACGAGAACTTGGATTTAGCTTGCTCTCTTCACTCACGCCCATAGCTAGAAAGAGGGCCTTGCGTTCAGCCTCATCTTGCTCGGCTGTTAGCTGAGCTCCATCGCTCTCAGCCAACTTGGCAAGAGTTTCAGAAACAGCCATTGCTGAAGGAATGTCGGTTATTGAAAGAACAGCTTTGAGTGCTTGAGATCTTCTATCTCTGGCACCTGCATTACTGGCTAGCCTTCTGGCCATACCAACGTGGCTTTGTGCTTGAGCAGCACTTTGTTGGGCTAGTTCAAGACCAATTCCATACTTTTCAACAAGCAACTGGGCAACGGCATCAACTGTTGGCACCTTGAGCTGAACACGACGGACTCTAGATCTAATTGTTGGAAGCAAGTCCGCCTCACTGGGTGCACAAATCATCCAGATGGTTCCCTTAGGCGGCTCTTCCAAAGACTTGAGCAATAGGTTGCTCGTGCGCTCAGACATTCGATCAGCATCTTCGATAACCATGATTCGGTACTTGCCAATGGCTGGCATTTGAATAGATTTTTCAATAAATTCGGTTACTTCATCAATGCTGATGAGAACTCGTTCTGTGTTCAGCACTTGAACATCAGGATGATTTCTTGACTCAATCATTTGGCATGAGTTGCAATTCCCGCAGCCGCCTTCAGCGCACAATAGTGACGCTGCAAAAGCAAGCGCCAACTGGGATCTTCCCGAACCAGGAGGGCCTGTGAAAAGCCAAGCGTGATGGATGTCACTGCCCTGTCCAATCGCACCCAAAAGTTGTTCAACAGCCTCAAGCTGGGAAACTACATCTCTGAAAACTTTTGGTGGAGTAAGCATGTAACTAAATAAGCCCGGCTACTCGTTCACGAATTACTGACTGCATCGCTTCAACAGAGACAGAAGCGTCGACAACTAGGAAACGATCTGGTTCTGCTTTAGCTAGATCTAAGTAAGCAGATCTGACTGTCTCAAAGAATTCCGTCTTTTCCTTTTCAAGGCGATCAGGTTCTGTTCCAGAAGAATTTCTGCGAGCTCTAGCTTCACCAGCAGGTAGGTCAAGTAACACGGTCAGGTTTGGGAGTAACCCACCAACAGCCCATAAAGACAAGTCTCTTACTTCTGTTCTAGACAAATCTCTACCAGCACCTTGGTAAGCAACTGACGAATCAAAGTATCGGTCAGTGATTACGATCTTTCCTTGCTCGAGTGCTGGACGAATCTTGCTAGCAACATGGTGAGCTCGGTCAGCAGCAAACAATGCAGCTTCTGCTCTAGGAGCTAGATCGCCTTTGTGGTGCAGAAGGATCTTTCTAATCTCAATACCCACATCAGTGCCTCCAGGCTCTAGAGTCCTGATAACTTCTTTGTTCTGCTCAGTAAGCCACGCTTCTAGAAGGTCTGCCTGTGTAGATTTACCAACACCGTCAATACCTTCGAAGGAAATAAAGAGACCTGACATTAGCCAGCTTTCTTTCTGGTTGCACCTTTTTTGACTGTTCTTGCAGGTGCAACGCTCTTACGTCCTGCTTTTGAAACCTTTGGGGCAGGAACTCCTGGCTCAAGACCTAGTTTCTCTCTGCGGATAGCAAGAAGTTCAAATGCGCGTTCTGGTGTTAGCTCATCCAGAGGTTCGTCCTTAGGAACAGTTGCGTTCAGAACGCCATCCGTTACATAAAGACCGAACTGGCCAGACTTAGCAACGACGTTTGTCTTTGCTGCTGGGTCTTCACCGAATTCCTTCAATGGAGTAGCTGCTGTTCTGCGGCCACCGTACTTAGGTTGAGCAAAAATTTCTAACGCTCCAGCAAGATCTAAATCAAAGATTTGTTCTTCTGCTTGAAGACTTCTGGATTCTTTACCCTTCAGCATGTAAGGACCGAACTTACCGTTTTGAGCGGTGATGTCGAGACCTGTTTCTGGATCTTGACCAATGACTCTAGGAAGAGATAGAAGTCTAAGTGCAACATCTAGATCCACAGAATCAGCGGACATGGTTTTGAATAGAGACGCTGTCTTTGGCTTGTCAGCCTCAGGATCGTCAATCAAAACATAAGGTCCGTATCGCCCATCCTTGAACAGGATGTTGTGTCCAGATGCTGGATCAATACCAAGAATTCGATCCTGCAGGATAGGAGCTTCAATTAGTTCGTGGGCTTTTTCAAGCGTTAATTCATCGGGAGCAAGACCCTCAGGAATATTGATGATTCTTCGACCATTCTCATCTGCACCTTCAGCATTTGGCTCGATGTAGATCTCCATATACGGGCCAAACTTACCAGTGCGAAGAGTGATTCCATCACCTAGGTCTAGTGAGTTCAAGGCCTTTGGATCAATGTCCCCGATGTTTTCAACAACGCTGTGTAATCCTGGGTTATCTCCTGCACCAAAGTAGAACTGCTTCAGCCATTCACTGCGCTCAATCTTTCCATTCGCAATCTCATCTAGGTCTTCTTCCATGCGAGCAGTGAATGCATAGTCAACTAGACGCGAGACATTCTCTTCAAGGAATCGAATAACTGTGAAGGCAATCCACTCAGGGACTAGGGCTTGGCCACGCTTGACCACATAACCCTTATTCAAGATGTTGCTAATAATTGCAGCATATGTTGAAGGGCGGCCAATGCCCTCTTCTTCAAGAGCCTTAACAAGGCTTGCTTCTGTGTAACGAGGAGGAGGTGAAGTCTGGTGGTTCTTAGCATTGACCTCAAGAACAGAAAGCTTCTGCCCAACTTCTAGGTTTGGAAGCTTGCTTTCCTTCTCAGTTGAATCTTCTTCGTTACGGCTCTCGTCTTGGCTTTCTTCGTAAGCCGCCATG
>CALFOB010000057.1 GCA_937919125.1 uncultured Micrococcales bacterium
TGCTTCTAACAAGAGGTCCGCTAAGCACACCTAGGAAGCCCATGCCTTCAGCAATCTCCTTGAGTTCAACGAACTCTTGAGGCTTTACCCACCGAGACACTGGATGATGTCTAACAGTTGGTCTTAGGTACTGAGTGATCGTGATGATGTCAGTTCCTGCATCGTAAAGATCCTGCAGAGCCTGGATTACTTCAGAAATCTCTTCACCCATACCTAGAATCAGGTTGCTCTTAGTGACCATGCCAGCGTTTCTACCCTGAGTGATTACATCGAGTGATCTCTCATAGGTAAAAGCTGGTCTAATCTGCTTGAAAATTCTGGGAACAGTCTCAACGTTGTGAGCAAAAACTTCTGGCTTAGCATCGAAGATCTTCTGAAGTAGCTCTGGCTTGCCTGAGAAGTCAGGAATCAAAATCTCAACACCGGTACCAGGCGACTGCTTGTGGATCTGACGGATTGTTTCTGCATACAGCCATGAACCTTCATCAGGTAGATCATCTCTGGCAACACCGGTAACAGTCGCGTATCTAAGCTGCATCTTCTTCACCGACTGACCAACTCTTCTTGGTTCATCTGGATCAAGATTTGCTGGCTTACCTGTGTCAATCTGGCAGAAGTCACATCGTCTGGTGCATTGAGCACCACCAATTAGGAATGTTGCTTCACGGTCTTCCCAGCATTCGAAGATGTTTGGACATCCTGCTTCTTGACAAACAGTGTGAAGGCCTTCTGTCTTTACAAGAGTGTGAAGGGCTTGGTATTCAGGGCCCATCTTTGCTTTTGTTTTGATCCATTCAGGTTTTCTCTCAATGGGAACTTCAGCATTACGGGCTTCAACCCTAAGCATCCTCTTAGGTGCTACTGGTTCTTCACTCAATTTGAGACCTTCTCTATTTCACCTAGACGTCTTTGAATAATTTCAGCTGCCATGGCTGGAGTGACATCACGGTTAAGCAACTTGCTTATCGTACTTGTTTCAGCATCCTTGATGCCGCAGGCGATGATGGTTTCGTAAGCATCCAGAGAGTTATTGCAGTTTAGGGCAAAACCGTGCATAGTGACTTTCTCAGCAACCCTGATACCGATGGCGGCAATCTTGACATGTGTGTCGCCAACTGGAGCCCAAACACCGGATCTTCCTGCAACTCTTTCTGTGTATAGACCTAGTTCACCAATACTGTCGATGAGCACTTGCTCAAGCCATCTAACATAGCCAACGACATCGATAGGTTCAGGCAATCTCATTATTGGGTAGCCGACTAGCTGGCCTGGTCCATGCCAAGTGATCTTGCCACCACGATCAACATCTATGACAGGCGTGCCATCTAGTGGACGTTCCTCTTCTTCAGTTCTTTTGCCAGCTGTGTAAACACCATCGTGCTCTAGAAGTAGTACGGTGTTGGGTCTTTCTCCACTAACAACCTGTGCATGGACTTCTCTTTGGATGTCCCAAGCCTTTTGATAATCGACAAAATTAGGCGCTAGACCTAGAACTTCGAAGATTGGCATGTCTCAATTCTAAATCCCATCCACAGACCATAAGTACAGCCGGATACCCACAATCTCGGACCATCTACTTTGAAAAAGCAACAATTAAATCAAGATTAGGCATGCTCTTGTCGACACAGCCAGCCCTCAGACACTTTGCTGTATTGAGCCTTGAGAAACGAATTAGATGCGGAGCAGTTTGGCTTGTAAAAGACAGAAGAGGTTTAGGGGAGAGCCAGTTTCTTTTGGTCCCTTCGAGATCTAGAGCGTGGCCAGTATTACTTAGCTCACTCTCAGATCATCAAGCAAGCCCGGTTCGACTGCGAAACGGGAAAGTTGCCATCCTTCTCGGCTCTAAAGACTTGCAGTCAGTCCAAGTTTCTCTTCGACGAACCAAGAAGCTCACCTTGCAAAAACTAAATGCAATCTCTGGCTTTGAGGAAGTTGAAAAGAAAAATCCAAGAAGGTCAATAATTGGGATCGTTTCTATAGCAGTAATTACTCTGCTGGTTCTTTTTATTCCGAAGCCTGTTGAAGCTAATACGGAAGTTGTGGTTGAAAAGAAGGTAGCGAACCCAGTTGAATCGTGCTCAAAACCAATCCCATTGGAATCCCAAATAGTTGGGACTCTAACTGTTGCAAAACAAATCGAGTTAGATGGCTTGGAATACAAAATCGCAAGTAAGCAACGTTTAGGCGGATTGATTCAACTAAAGCTAAAGCGCAATTGTGACAAAAAGTACTTCAGTGTCGACGCATGGTCAAGCAATGACCAGGTAATCGTCTCTAAGGTTTACTAGAAACCGAAGTTAGCCTGGAAGTTAGCTTCTTCTAGTCTTGCCTTCACATCAACTAAGAATCTGCTTGCATCAGCGCCATCAATGAGTCTGTGATCGTAAGAAAGAGCTAGGTAGACCATGCTTCTGATTGCGATGCTGTCTTGACCATTCTCGTCAGTAACGACCACAGGACGCTTAGCAACAACACCAGTTCCAAGAATTGCTGACTGAGGTAGGAACACAACAGGTGTGTCAAATAGTGCACCTCTTGAACCTGTGTTGGTCAAAGTGAAAGTTCCACCTGAAAGCTCGTCTGGCTTTAGCTTGTTGTCTCTAGTTCTTGCAGCCATGTCTGCAATCTGCTGAGCAATAGCACCAAGGCTTAGAGAAGCTGCATCGCGAATAACAGGTGTTAGCAATCCACGCTCAGTATCAACAGCAAAGCTGATGTTCTCTGTTGCGTGGTAAACAATGTTCTCGCCATCAATTGCTGCATTGATCTTCGGGTGAGTGCGAAGAGCTTCGGCAGCAGCTAGGAAGAAGAATGGCATGAAGTTCAACTTCACTCCAGTCTTAGCTGTGAACTCAGCCTGGACCTTTGAACGAAGCTGAGCAATTCTAGTTACGTCAACTTCAACAACTGTTGTTAGCTGAGCACTTGAAACCATAGATGCAACTGCACGCTCGCCAAGAACCTTACGAAGTCTTGACATTGGTTCAACTGTTCCACGAAGAGCAGAAGGAGCCGCTGTGAAAGCAGGAGCTGCTGCAGGAGCAGACGATGCACCACTTGCTGCACTTAGAACATCTTCACGACGAATTCTTCCGCCAACACCGGTACCTGAAACAGCAGCTAGGTTGACACCTGACTCAGCTGCAAGCTTTCTAACTAGTGGTGTTACATAGCTTGGGTCTGTGTTGGTTGTTGCAGGAGCAACTGGTGCTGCAACAGGAGTTGAAACCTGAGGAGTGAATACTGGCATTGAAACAGCAGGTGCAACAGGAGCCTGAACAACAGGAGCTGCAACGACTGGAGCTACTACCGGTGCAGCGACAACTGGGGTGGCAACTACAGGAGCTTCAACAACTGGGGTAGTTACAGGTGCAGGTGTCTCAACAACTGGTGGGGTAGCAGCTGCTGGAGCGCTTGCCGCAACACCATCGCCGATGATTGCTAGTACTGCACCAACAAGAGCGACTTCGTCTTCCTGAACAAGGATCTGCTGAAGCACACCAGCTACTGGTGAAGGGATCTCGGTGTCAACCTTGTCAGTTGAAACTTCAACTAGTGCTTCGTCGATAGCGACAGTGTCGCCGACTTTCTTTAGCCATCTTGTGATGGTTCCTTCGGTGACGCTTTCACCTAGGGCTGGAAGTGTAACTTCGCTCATTATTTACTCCTTGTGGGCAATCTCTAGTTTAGGCGTGTGCGTGAAGTGGTTTACCAGCAAGTGCCATGTGGGCTTCACCGATAGCTTCGTTCATAGTTGGGTGGGCGTGAACAAGGCTTGCAACCTCTTCAGGGAATGCTTCCCAGTTGACGATTAGCTGTGCTTCGCCAATTTGTTCACCAACACGGGAACCAATCATGTGGATACCAATGATTGGGCCGTTGTTGCGTCTAATAAGTTTTACGAAACCAGCAGTACCTAGGATCTGGCTCTTACCGTTACCACCTAAGTTGTATTCGTAAACAGAGATGTTGTCCTGGCCGAATGTTTCTGCAGCTTTAGCTTCAGTTAGACCAACGGATGCAATTTCTGGCTCGCTGTAGGTGACCTTAGGAATACCTAGTTCATCAATAGGTGCTGGACGCAGACCTGCAATTTCTTCAGCGATGAAGATACCTTGCTGGAATCCTCTGTGAGCTAACTGCAAACCAGGGACGATGTCTCCCGCTGCGTAAACTCCAGGAACAGAAGTTTCTAGTCTTTCGTTTGTTAGAACGTAACCGCGATCCATGTTGATGCCGTTTTCTTCGTAACCGAAACCAGCAGTGTTTGGTCCACGACCAACAGCAACAAGCATTAGCTCGCCATCAAAAGTTTCACCGTTCTCAAGAGTTGCAACAACACCTGTTGCACTCTGCTGAACTCCCTGGAAACGAACACCAGTCTTGAAGTTTATTCCACGCTTGCGGAATGCTCGTTCCATTGCCTTGCTAACAGATGCATCTTCGTTAGGGACAAGTGTTGGTAGACCTTCAATGATGGTTACATCTGTTCCGAATGATCTCCAGATAGAAGCGAACTCAACACCAATAACTCCACCACCAAGCACGATCACCTTGCTTGGAACAAAGTCAAGCTGAAGTGCATGCTCAGAAGTAATTACTCGTCCACCGATTTCAAGACCTGGAAGAGTCTTGCTGTATGAACCAGTTGCAAGAACAACATTCTTACCTGTGTAAGTATCTCCGTTTACAGAAATAGTTTTTGGAGCAACAAGTCTTCCTTCACCAGAAACAACTGTGATCTCTTTTGCAGAAACCAAACCAGTTAGACCCTTGAACAAACGATCAACAATTCCATCGCGGTACTTGTTTACCTGTGGCATGTCTACACCTTGGAAAGTCGCCTGGATACCAACAGCACCTGCTTCACGAGTTACATCAGCAACTTCAGCAGAGTGAAGGAGAGCTTTGGTTGGAATACAACCGCGGTGCAAACAGGTTCCACCTAGCTTGTCTCGTTCGATAAGAGCAACCGATAAACCTAGTTGTGAACTTCTAAGAGCAGCTGCATAGCCGCCACTTCCGCCACCAAGGATTACGACATCGAAATTATGCTCGGCCAATTTTGCTCCTCAAAGAGATTGTTTACGTAAGGGTTCGTTATAAAGATTACTAGAAGACTATTTCTTCTGTTTGGTTGCCATTTGTTCAGCCACAGTAACCAAGGTTCTGACCATAGAACCGGTAGCTCCCTTGACTGCATAGCCGTAAGGAGCAAGGTCATTGTTAGCTGCGGTGGCGAAATCAATGTGGGCCCAGTTCAAGCGATCTGTGCCCTTAGCTGATGCCAAACCAATGAATTCTCGAAGGAATAGACCGCCAACAAGCATTCCACCTGATGGGTTGCCAACACGGCTGTTCATCAAATCAGCAATGTCTGACTTGATGAGGTCTGTTAGTTCCTCGGCTAGAGGCATGTGCCAAACCAGTTCACCAGCTGTATCTGCTGCCTTCTCAACGATTGCTACTGACTTGTCATCACCCATTAGACCTGAGTATCTGTTACCAAGAGCAACTCTTGCAGCACCTGTAAGGGTTGCTACGTCAATGATTAGATCTGGCTTTAGTTCTGATGCCAAGATCAGTCCATCTGCTAGAACGAGACGACCTTCAGCATCAGTGTTAGTAACTTCAACTGACTTGCCATTTCGGAAGGTAATAACGTCATTCGGTCTAGTTGCAGATCCTGAAGGCATGTTTTCAGCAATACACATGAAGGCAGTCACCTTGATAGGCAAACCAAGCTTCGCAATTGCTAGAGCTGCCTGAGCAACTGTTGCGGCTCCTGCCATGTCATACTTCATGCCAAGAATTCCAGTTGCTGGCTTTAGTGAGATACCTCCGGTATCAAAGGTGATTCCCTTACCAACTAAAGCCAGGTGTGCCTTTGCTTTGGCAGGGGAGTAATTAATCTTTACTAGACGAGGACCACGAACAGAACCCTGACCGACAGACAGGATTCCTGTGCACTTCTCTTTAGCAAGCTTCTTCTCATCCCAGATTTCAACTGTTACGCCAGGAATCTTTGATTGAGATTTAACAATCTCAGCCATCTTGGCCGGGTATAGGTCATTTCCAGGAGCGTTAACTAAATCTCTGGTCTGGTTCAATGCCTGAGAAAGAACCTTCAATCTGTCTAGATCTGATTTAGAAACAGATTTAGAGGTAATTAGGTTCACAGTCTTCAGTGATGAAGACTTCTTTTCACCTGACTTGTAGTGGTTGTAGTCGTATTGAACGATTGCAATTCCTTCTAGCAACGCAATTGCGATGTCAGCTGAAGCAAGCGGGATGTCGATGTTGATGGTCTTTGCGTCATTGAACGCTCTACCAATTGCTCCACCAATTTCTCTAGCCTTTGAGTGTGTTGCAATACCTGATGAGACACCAATCAAGCCGATGACTTCAGAGCCAACATTCACTCTTGCTGATGCTTCGTAAGCACCAGAAACCGAGAGAGCTTTTAGCTTCAGAGACTTCAATCCTGAAACCTTGGCTGCGGATCCTTGAAGTTTGAGGTCCTTGCCTTCCAAGCCAACTGCATAAATTGAGATTGAATCTGCGGTTGATTTAGGGGCAGTGGCTAATACTTTGTAAGAAATTGAGGTCATAATCTCCATGTTATCTAGGGAAAGTAGAATGAACCTATGGCACAGCCAAATTCTCTCTTTACTCTGGTGAACTCTGACGTTTTTGTCCCAGAGGGTCTTCACCTATTTGCCGCAATCTCGGGCTTTACTGATGCAGGTTCCTCTCTGCAACAGATCTCTGAACACATCCTTGGAAACCTAGAATTCGAAACCATTGCTGTGTTCAACAACGATGAACTTCTGGACTATAGATCAAGACGTCCTGTCATGTATTTCGAGCAGGACCATATCGAGGACTATCAGCCAGCAACATTGTCCCTTCATTTGGTCAAAGATGAGGTTGGAACCCAATTCCTTTTCTTGAACGGCTATGAGCCTGATTTCAAATGGGAAGCATTCACACAGGCCATTGAACAGCTTTTTGCTCTTTTAGCCATTGAGGATATGACTTGGCTGCATGCCATCCCATTCCCAATCCCACACACCAAACCTGTTGGAGTAACTGTTTCTGGCAATCAGAAGGAAGTTATTGCCGAATATTCAGAGTGGAAGCCTAGAACTCAGGTACCAGGCAACATCATGCACTTACTTGAGTTCAGACTTACTCAGGCGAACATCCCAAGCACTGGTTTTGTCCTGCTTATTCCTCACTATCTATCCGATTCTGAGTTCCCGCAGGCTGCAGTGGCAGGTCTAGAGCTAATCAGTAGTCACCTTAATTTGGTT
>CALFOB010000058.1 GCA_937919125.1 uncultured Micrococcales bacterium
CAAGAAGAACACGTGGCCCTAGGGACGTTTCAACTGCTTGGAACATTGACGCATACAGCTTCCAACTTCCAGTT
Organism: uncultured Micrococcales bacterium; assembly: GCA_937919125.1. Classification (GTDB taxonomy): domain Bacteria; phylum Actinomycetota; class Actinomycetes; order Actinomycetales; family Microbacteriaceae; genus Rhodoluna. The sequence goes on from CALFOB010000058.1 coordinate 75, forward strand.
CTAGCTGCTCCAATGGACTCTGTGGTATCTCCAGATACCGCTATTGCTATTGGCAAGCTAGGTGGTTTAGGTGTTTTAGACCTAGAAGGTCTTTGGACTAGATACGAAGATCCAACCAAGCAGCTCGCAGAGATTGCGAAGCTATCTGAGGCTGAGGCGACTGTAGCAATGCAGAAGATGTACTCAGAGCCAATCAAGCCAGAGCTCATCAAAGAGAGACTCTCTTACATTCGTTCTTCAGGTGTAACAGTTGCAGGTGCCTTATCTCCACAAAAGACAAAGGAATTTGCCAAGGCAGTTATTTCTGCTGGAGTGGACTTGTTTGTTATTCGCGGCACAACTGTTTCAGCTGAGCATGTATCTAAGACTCAAGAAGCTTTGAACCTAAAAGAATTTATCTATGAACTAGATGTTCCAGTAATCGTTGGTGGAGCAGCTACCTACACCGCAGCTCTGCATCTAATGAGAACTGGTGCAGCCGGTGTTCTTGTTGGCTTCGGTGGAGGAGCAGCATCAACTACTCGTAAGGTTCTTGGTATTCACGCACCAATGGCAACAGCAGTTGCCGATGTTGCTGGAGCAAGAAGAGATTACATGGATGAATCAGGTGGCCGTTACGTGCACGTGATTGCTGATGGTGGTCTTGGAACTTCAGGAGATATCGTCAAAGCAGTTGCTTGCGGAGCAGATGCAGTAATGCTTGGTTCAGTGTTAGCTAAAGCAGATGAAGCCCCTGGTAAGGGATGGCACTGGGGAGCAGAAGCTCACAACCCGGAACTTCCTAGAGGAGAAAGAGTCCAGGTTGGAACTGTTGGTTCACTTGAGCAAATTCTTCAGGGTCCTTCTTCTTCAGCCGATGGTTCAACTAACCTCATGGGTGCTTTGCGTAAAGCAATGGCAACAACCGGATACTCTGATCTGAAAGAATTCCAAAGAGTAGACACAGTAGTTGCTCCTTACGGCGCATAATCTATGCTCAAACTTGCTCTAACCGCTAGGTGGATTGCAGCGCTAGTTTTGTGTTTGCTACTAGCTGTTGCATTTGCTTTGTTAGCCCAATGGCAAATAAACAGAACCTTCATTGAGAGCACATCTAATGAAGCATGGTCTGAAGTAAAAGTAGTTGACCTAGAAACTGTTGCGGTTCCTAATTCGCCATTTACTTTTAGTGAGATTTCTGTTGAGGGAGACAAGACAGTTCTCACCAAGGTCAGAACAAAGGTAACTTTCAATCCAAGCCGCGCTCTATTGATCGCAGACAGAATTCAACTCAATGGCGATACTGGCTACTGGGTTGTAGTTCCAACTAGGACAGAACAAGCAGAACTATTTATTGCAGCAGGTTTTATTCAAGGTGGGGATAAAGCTAAACAAGCTCTATCTCAGATCCAAAAGCTTTTCACTGTCCAGGCATTCATGCCAGTAGAGGGCAGGCTCTTACCTAGCGAAGCCCCAGCTCAGTCCTTAGGTAAAGATTTGTACTCAACTCTCTCAGTTCCACAACTCATCAACAATGAATTAGATCAAGGTTCTGAAACACCTACCTACACAGGCTTCCTTGCTCTAACGGATCAAAACATGTTTGCTCAGATTGATGCTGTTCAAGAGCTGACTATTGGCATGCCTAAGACCGACAGTGAAGTGAACTGGCTCAGTGCTTTCTATGCCATTGAGTGGACTGTCTTTGCTGGATTTGCTGTGTTTATGTGGTGGAGATTGCTTGCAGATTCCTATAAGAAGCAGCAGTTGGACCTTGTAACCTCAACAAAATAGTGGATTTAAGCCCCCTTTTTAGCACCTAAGTAGCCAATTCTTCGGCTCATTCCGCAAATAACAACAAATTCCGTTTGATAACGATTTAGCCATACTTGCTTGTTTTTGCCTATTTCTGCCTGTTTATGTCGTTTTATTCTGCTACTTTTCCAAAAGGAATCGTTTCTAGCTTGATTCAGGCAGAAACCCACCTTAGTAATGAAAGCAGCAGGTAAGTAATAGATGTTGGCAGAAGAGCGCAGAATGCAGCTGGCCGAATGGTCACGCAGCGAAGGCCGTATTGACGCTATTGCTGCTGCCACTCGCTTGGATGTAGCTGTTGAGACTGTTCGACGAGATCTAGAAGTTTTGCAGCGCAGAGGCGTGGTTCGCCGAGTACATGGCGGCGCAATTGCCACTGGTCGCTTAGCCAAAGAGTTCGACTTCTCCCAGCGTGAGCAGAGCAACCCAGAAGCAAAGATGCTCATTGCCAAGGTAGCTGCCAAGTTCATTCCTGCAGCTGGATGTGTCTTTGTGGATGGTGGTAGCACTACTGGCTACTTGGCTGACTCACTGAAGAACAAGCCAGACCTACTTGTAGTGACAACCAGCCTGATTCTCGCTGCTCAGATTGCTAGGACTGGCACACAGGTGAACATGCTCGGTGGTCGTGTGAGGGGCACATCGCTTAGCTCAGTTGGCCAGACTTCAGCATCAGAAATTTCACAGTTCCACGCTCAGGTAGCTTTTCTGGGAGCTAATGGTGTTTCACTCGAAGCAGGTTTCACAACCGCTGACCAAGATGAAGCAATTGTAAAAAGAATGATGATTGCACACTCAACCGAAAAAGTTTTGCTTGCTGATAACAGCAAGTTCGGATCTGCTTATCCTGCAGTTTTTGCAAAATTTGATGAAATCGATCGAATCGTCACAGACATGAGTGCACCGCAAGAATACCTTGAAGCTTTTGAAGCTGCTGACACAGAAGCGGTGCTTGCATGAAAAAGAAGAATTCAATAGCCAATGAGCAATTGAGAAAGAGTTCTGTAATCGACTGGTGCAATCCTTTCGATAAGCGATTACAGGGCATAAATATCCCAACCCCCCAAATGACTGCTACAGAAAGGTAGTTCATAAATGAGTAACATAATCGCAGGAGATGCCAACGCAACTGGCTGGCGCTCAGCAATGCAAAAATTCGGTGGATTCCTCGCCGGAATGGTTATCCCAAACATCGGTGCGTTCATCGCCTGGGGTTTGTTGACTGCTCTATTCATCCCAACTGGTTGGCTGCCAAATGAAGATCTAGCCAAGATGGTTGGACCAATGATTGTTAACTTGCTTCCAATCCTGATTGCTTACACAGGTGGTCGCATGGTTCACGGTCAGCGTGGTGCTGTTATCGGTGCTGTTACCGCTATCGGTGTAATCGTTGGTACCTCAATCCCAATGTTCCTAGGTGCAATGATCGTGGGCCCTGGTGCTGCATGGTTGCTAAAGCGCGTTGACAAGGTGCTAGACCCAATCACACCTCCAGGATTCGAGATGCTTATCGGTAACTTCTCACTAGGTATTCTTGGTCTTGGAACTGCGATGGCTTCATTCGCAGGTGTTGGTCCAGCTGTTACTTGGATCTCAGACCGTCTTGGTGAAATCGTAGGAAACCTTGTTTCAAGCCAATTGCTACCACTTCTATCAATCGTTGTTGAGCCAGCTAAGGTACTCTTCCTGAACAACGCAATCAACCACGGTGTGCTTGCTCCTCTCGGAGTTCAGCAGGCCACTGAGACTGGTAAGTCAATCCTGTTCATGATTGAGTCAAACCCTGGCCCTGGTCTTGGTATCTTGGCTGCATTCTGGTTGTTTGGTCCAAGACTTCTTCGCGGATCAGCTCCTGGTGCGATCATCATCCACTTCCTTGGTGGTATCCACGAGATCTACTTCCCATACATCCTGATGCGTCCAGTTATGATTCTTGCGGCAATTGCCGGAGGTATGACTGGTGTTGCAACATTCATGGTGACAGGCGCAGGTCTAGTAGCTACACCATCTCCAGGCTCAATCTTCGCTTACTTTGCGATGACTCCTAAGGATGGTTACTTCGGAATGCTAGCTGGTGTATTGCTATCTGCTGTTGTTTCATTCGTGGTCGGTTCACTTCTTTTGCGTCTAAGCAAAGCTGGAGATGACGACCTAGAGGCAGCAACTGCTACAGCTAAAAAGCTAAAGAAGAGCTAATAGGCAAATGGCAAAAATTTCCGGAAGCGAAGTAACTCGACTGATAATTGCCTGCGAGGCAGGAATGGGTTCGAGCGTCATGGTTGCAGGGCAGGTTAAACGTGCTCTGAAGAAAACCAACGTTCATGTATCTCATTCACCGGTTAACGGATTGAATGATGAAGCACCAGATGTTGTGCTTTGTCACCGCGGTTTATCGGGGAGAGCTAAACAAGCTGTGCCTGGTGTGCCAGTGATTGCATTTGATATGTTCCTAGGTGATCCAGCGATCACCGGGGTTATCGATGCAATCCTCAATGGCACCGAGATTAGTGATGAATAATCAACTAATCCAGGCTGCCGGAATCCGTATTGCGGCTACGGCCTCCTCGAGAGAGGAGGCCGTAGCACTATGCGGAAAAACTTTGATAGAACTTGGAGCTGTGAGCCCCGAGTATGTTCCAGCCATGTGGGAACGTGAGCAAATCATCTCAAGCTTTATGGGTGAAGGCGTAGCAATGCCACATGGAACAGACGCTTCTCGTCAGTATGTAAAGTTTGACCAACTGGTCTTTCTAAGATTTGAAAACCCAATCGATTGGGATGGCCAAGTTGTAAAAGCTTGTATAGGAATTGCCGCCAACGGTGATTCTCATGGTGACATACTGGGGAACTTAGCAAACGTCCTTATCGATGATGATAAAAGAGAAGAGCTTTTCTCAACGGAATCCGTTGAGCGCATTTTGCAGTTACTACAAGAATCTAATGAGGAAGAGAAATGAAAGCAGCGATCTATCGTGGACCAGGGGACCTAAAGGTCGAACAAGTGGAAGAACCTACCGCTAAGGCGGGAGAACTGAAGCTAAAAATTCATGCGTGTGCAACATGTGGAACAGATGCCAAAATTTTCCACTCAGGGCACCCAAGGCTTACTCCACCTCAGATCATCGGACACGAAATTGCTGGTGAGGTTGTCGAGGTTGGCACCGGTGTTGAAGGTTTTTCATTAGGGGACAGAGTTCAAGTAATCGCCGCTATTCCTTGTGGTGAGTGCTGGGCCTGCCTAGAAGGCAGAATGACTGTTTGCCCAAATCAACTTTCAATGGGTTATCAGTTCCCAGGTGGTTTTGCCGAATACATGATTGTTCCTCAGGAAGTTCTAAAGGTTGATGGAGTCAACCTAATCCCTAAGAATGTTTCATACATTGAAGCAGCAGTTGTTGAGCCATTAGCTTGTGTTCTAAACGCACAACAACTTGCCAAAGTTGGGGAAGGTGACACAGTGCTAGTTATGGGTGCTGGTCCAATTGGATGCCTGCACGTTCGCTTGGCAAGATCTCTAGGAGCTAAGCAAGTTTTCTTAGCTGACATCAACGGCGACAGACTAAAAATCTCAGCAGATGTTACTAAGCCTGATGCATCAATTGATATGTCTCAGTTAGATCTGGCTACTGAGATTAGGAAATTGACTGGAGATAAAGGGCCAACCGTTATCATCACAGCAGCTCCAAGTGGCAAAGCTCAGGAGCAAGCAATTGAGATGGCTGCCCCAGGTGGTCGAATTAGCTTCTTTGGTGGTCTACCTAAAGATAAGCCAATAATTTCGGCTGACAGCAATCTAATTCACTACAAGGAACTCACTATTCTCGGTGCGAATGGTTCTAGCCCAGCCCAGAACAGACAGGCTCTTGGGCTAATTGCCTCAGGAGACGTTCAGGTTGCTGACCTAGTTACTCACCAGGTTTCTCTTGACGATGTTTCAAAGGGTATCGACTATGTGCTCAGTGGAGAGTCAATCAAGGTTGTTGTTCTACCAAATGGAGCAAACTAAGTGATTACAAGAACTCTTCCAGTCGTTGCCAAGGTGGGCTTGCATGCAAGACCAGTTGCACTTCTATCAAAGATTGCGTCAGATCTTGCAGCTAAAGACATCACTGTCAAAATAGGCAGAAATGCTGAACAGCTTGTGTCAGCAACTTCATCTCTAAGAATGCTCACGCTAAAAATTGGCTCAGGCGAGCAGGTTTTAGTTGAACTTGGTACTGATGATGAAACCTTGGCTGAAGAGATTTTTGTTCAAGTAGCCGAAGCTCTAGCTGCCGACTAACCTTTAACAGAGATGGTTAATGAGCAGAAGATCAGCAAGGTCTACTTCGGTATTGGTGTTGGTGACAGTACTGCGTGGGGGAAGACCGTAATACTGGCTGCCCGACCAAAGATTCCAGCTGAAGCTAAATCTCTAGCAAGTGTTCAAGACGAGAAAGCTCGGTTAGTTGAAGCCATTAGCTTTGTAGTTTCTAATTTGAAGACCACTGCAGAGAAGGCTGATGAAACTACTTCGGACATACTCTTGGCACTCTTAGCTTTGATTGAAGATCCAGCCCTCCTTGAAGAAGCAGAGGTGCATCTAACTGAGGGTTGGAATGCCGAGACTAGCGTGGTCAGGGCAATGAGAAGTTTCACTGAACTATTAGCGGGAGATGATCTCTTCTCAGAGCGCATACCTGACTTGAATGATCTTGTTCGTAGAGTAGTTGCCAGACTTACCGGTCAAAGCATGACGGTCAGCTTGCCAAAGGTTGGACCAATCATTGTTGTTGCAGAAGATCTTTCTCCTGCTGAGACTGCTCTATTTACAGATGCTGTAGTGGGTGTAATTACCGAAGGTGGAGGTCCTACCTCTCACACAGCAATAATTTGCAGGCAAAGAAACATCCCGGCTCTTGTGGCAGTAAAACATGCCACTTCAATTCCTAATGGAATTGGTGTTGCTATTGATGCAATTGCTGGTCAAGCATATGAATCAGATTCAGCACCTGTGAGTGCTGGCGGAGTAAGCAAACTTATCCGCAAGAATGATCCGATTATTGAAGTAAAAGGTAATGCTGGATCTGTGTCTGATTCGAAAGCGCTCGCGAGAACTCCTGCAAGCGGAATCGGTTTGATGCGAACAGAGCTTCTCTTCCTTGATCGATCAGAAGCACCTTCTCTAGCTGAGCAGACGGAGCTATATAAAAGAGTCTTGGAAGAAGCTCCTGCAGGAGAGGTAATTTTCAGAACTTTAGATGCAGGCAGTGACAAGCCGCTGCCTTATCTGGGGATAGGAAATGAAGAGAACCCTTCTCTAGGAGTTAGGGGTTTCCGTCTTAACGAATTAGATGAAAGCACTTTAGATGTTCAACTTCGTGCTTTGGCAGCTGCTCAAGAGTTGGCTAATCGTCCTGTCTCTGTAATGGCACCGATGATCGCAACTATTCAGGAAGCCAAAGAGTTCAAAGAAATCGCAACAGCTCGTGGGATTCGCACCGTTGGAGTGATGGTAGAAACACCTTCTATCTGTGCGATGGTTCCAGAACTAACAGGAATAGTTGACTTTGTAAGCATTGGCACTAACGACTTGTCCCAGTACCTTTTCGCAGCAGACAGACAAAATTCTGCTGTGGCAAAGTTACTCAATCCTTGGCAGCCAGCATTGCTTAGAACAATTGCCAGAGTATGCCAGGATGCCCAAGCTGCAGGAATAAAGGTTGGCGTCTGCGGAGAGGCAGCAGCAGACCCACTCTTGTCAGTTGTCTTGGCGGGCCTAGGAGTTCAGAGTGTCAGCGTAGCCTCACCTGCGGTCCTAAAAGTGTCAGATTACCTATCATCTGTAACATCTGAGGAGGCTAAAGCGCTCGCAAAGACTGCTTTGTCAGGGGGAAGCCCCGAGGAGTCTAGGCAGCTGGCCTTGGCGAAGTTCACTAATTAGTCGCTGGTAAAATAGGGACATGATTCCCAACGACCAAGCCGCTTCAGCTCTAAAGTTCTATCGCGTGAGCTCTAAAATCACTGGTGTATTTCTAGTCTTGGTTGGTGTTGAGATGGTTCTCAAGTACTTCTTTGGGCTCATCATTTGGTCTGGTGGAACCGCAGGTGTTCTAGGTCTAGTCCAGGATTCAGTTGATGGAACAGGACTGCCAGTTTCAGGCGTTGACATCTCAAAGCTTCTGCTTCAGGTGCATGGAATTCTTTACATTGTTTACCTCTTTGCTGACTTCCGTATCTGGAGACTGGCGAATATGAAGTTCCAGGACTTCTTGGTAATCGCTATGGGTGGAGTAGTCCCACTATCTGCTTTCTTTATTGAGCGTAAATACCAAGCTAAATTTGTCCAGATCTTTGGACTTGAAAAGACAGGTGCCTAACCATTAACGCAACAGTTGAAAACAGACCTGTTCTGGTTGTTGATTTCGGTGCTCAGTACGCCCAGCTAATTGCTCGTCGAGTTAGAGAAGCCGGTGTCTACAGCGAGATTGTTCACCACAATGTAACTGCTGAAGAAGTAAAGAGTAAGAATCCTCTAGCAATTATTCTTTCTGGTGGTCCATCAAGTGTTTATGAACCTTCATCTCCTCAACTGGACAAGGCAATTCTTGAATTAGGAATTCCTGTTCTAGGTATTTGTTACGGTTTCCAGATTCTTGCGTCTGCTTTAGGCGGTCGTGTAGATAAGACAGGTCTTCGTGAATACGGAGCAACAGAACTTAAAGTAACTGCTGGTGGAGATATCCTTGCAGGACAACCAGGCGAACAAATCTGCTGGATGAGCCACGGTGACCAAGTAATGAAAGAGCCAGCAGGCTTTGAAGTTCTTGCCTCTACTGCAACTACTCCAGTAGCAGCTTTTGCTAACAGCGAGAAGAAGATTTATGGAGTGCAGTGGCACCCAGAAGTAAAGCATTCACAGTTCGGTCAGAACGTTCTAGAAAACTTCCTACACAACGCAGCAGGTATCTCTCCTGACTGGAACAGCGGTAACGTTATTGCTCAGCAGGTTGAAAAGATTAAAGCTCAGGTCGGCAACGACAGAGTTATCTGTGGTCTTTCAGGTGGAGTTGACTCAGCGGTAGCAGCAGCTCTGGTTCACAAAGCAGTTGGCGATCAACTTGTTTGTATCTTTGTGAACCACGGACTATTGCGTGAAGGTGAAGTTGAGCAGGTTGAACGCGACTATGTTGCATCGACTGGTGTTCGACTAATCACAGTTGATGCTGAGAAGAAGTTCTTGGATGCTCTTGCCGGAGTAACTGATCCTGAGACCAAGCGAAAGATTATTGGTAGAGAGTTCATCAGATCATTCGAAGAAGCTCAGGCTCAACTAATTGCTGAATCTAAAGCTGATAACCGACCAGTTAAGTTCCTAGTCCAGGGAACTCTTTACCCAGATGTTGTTGAGTCAGGTGGCGGTGTTACAGCAGGTATCAAGAGCCATCACAACGTAGGCGGCCTTCCTGAAGACCTACAGTTTGAACTAGTTGAACCACTTAGAACCCTGTTCAAGGATGAGGTTAGAGCTATTGGCTACGAGCTTGGTCTTCCTAAGGAAATCGTTGGCAGACAGCCATTCCCAGGCCCAGGTCTTGGTATTCGAATTGTTGGTGAAGTTACTAAGGATCGTCTTGATCTACTTCGCAAAGCTGATGCCATTGTTAGAGCAGAGCTAAGTGCTGCTGGTCTCGATGGTGAAATCTGGCAGTGCCCAGTAGTTCTCCTAGCTGATGTTAGATCTGTTGGAGTTCAGGGAGATGGCAGAAGCTACGGTCACCCAATTGTGCTTAGACCTGTATCGAGCGAAGATGCTATGACCGCTGACTGGTCAAGAGTTCCCTATGACCTTCTAGCCAAGATCTCTAACCGCATTACCAATGAGGTTGCTGGAGTAAACAGAGTAGTTCTTGATATCACAAGCAAGCCTCCCGGCACCATTGAGTGGGAATAGGCGTAAGTCTTAGGTGAATGATTTGAGCAGCAAAGCACCGTTGGTAATCGCTCATCGCGGTGCATCTGGCTACCGACCAGAGAACACACTTGAGTCATTTGAACTAGGAATAGCCCAAAGTGCAGATGGCATTGAGTTTGATGTTGTCACAACACTTGATTCAGAACTAATCATTCGTCACGAAAACATTCTTAGTGAAACTACCAACATCAAAGACTTGGAAGAATTCAGATCACTAAGACGAGATGGAACAGTCGAAGATAAAGAACACTTTGACTGGTATACCGAAGATCTAACTCTTGAAGAAGTAAAGAAACTAAAGGCAAGAGAACGCCTAGCTGATCTAAGACCGGGCAGTGCAAAATTTGATGATCAATTCACCGTTCCAACTCTTCTAGAAGTGATGCAGTCAGATTTTCTAAACAACAGAGTGGTCGTCTTGGAATTGAAGAGTGGCACACACCTAGAAAAGTTTCAGGGGAGTGTTACTCAAAGAGCATGCCAACAGGTAATGGAATCAAAAGCTATTGAACGTGGAGTCAAACTATATCTTGAGTCTTTTGATTTAGATCTGATTCTGGATGCAAAAGCGGTATTTACTAAAGCAGGCATTGAGGCGAAGTACTTCCTTGCTATTGATTCAACCAAGATGGTTGATTGCGATCTGGAGTTCTTAGCTCAAAACTTTGATGGACTCTCAATTGCTACCCACATGCTTCTATCAACGGACACTTGGGTTGATTCTTGCCATGCACTAGGTCTTGAAGTTTGGGTCTATACCGCCAGGGCTGAGAATGCGACTACAACCATTGAGGCCTATTACGAAGAACTCATTCAAACAGGTGTGGATGGCATATTCGCTGACCAGCCAGACCTTTTGCGGCGTGTGTTGACCGAGCGTGGCTAATCTGTCGGTCGAGCAACCTAAAATAACTAAGTCATGTCTTGGATTGAACCCACTAACTCATCAAAGCTTCTTGAAGGTCTAAACCCTCAACAGGCTGAAGCTGTCCTCTATAGAGGCCCGGCTCTATTGATTGTGGCTGGAGCTGGTTCAGGTAAGACAAAGGTACTTACTCACCGAATTGCTCACCTTCTAGAGCAACGAGAAGCCTGGCCATCCCAGATCCTCGCTATTACCTTCACCAATAAGGCTGCTGCCGAGATGAGGGAGCGCATCAAGCTACTGGTGGGAGATCCAGAAGGCATGTGGATTCGCACCTTCCACTCTGCTTGCCTTCAAATCCTTAGAAGAGAAGCAGAGCGTCTAGGGCACAACTCAAACTTCACTGTTTATGACACCGGGGACTCAAGAGCTCTTATCAAGAGGTTGATCAAAGCAGGCGGGCATGACATCGACAGCCTCAAGGCTCAGGTAGTTGCGTCCGTTATTAGCAAGGCTAAGAACGAGCTGCAGACAGCTGAAGACTTTGCGGCAAACATTGACACCAAGAACCCTAAGTCTCAGGCGATTGCTGAAGTGTTCCTTGCCTATGAAGCAGAGAAGAAGAGAAACAACGCTTTTGACTTTGATGATCTAATCGGTGAGACCGTCTTCTTACTTAGAGCATTCCCTGAGGTGGCAGCCAACTACCAACGTAAATTCAGGCACGTGTTAGTTGATGAGTATCAGGACACTAACCATGCTCAGTACGCTTTGATTCGCGAATTGACCAAAGGAATTGATCCTAAGTTTGCTCTTCCTGAAGGTAAAACAGGAGAACTGGTTAGACCTGCTTCGCTAACAGTTGTTGGTGACAGCGATCAGTCAATCTATGCTTTCCGCGGAGCTGACATTAGAAACATTTCTGAGTTCAGCAAAGATTTCCAAGGTGCTCACACAATCCTGCTTGAGCAGAACTATCGTTCAACTCAAAACATTCTTTCTGCAGCTAACGCGGTTATTGCTAAGAACTTCGATAGACCAGATAAGAACCTTTGGACTGATGCAGGAGCTGGAGAGAAGATTGTTCAGTTCACAGCGGTAGATGAAAGACATGAAGCAGGCTTCATTGTTGATCAGATTAAAGAGCACCACGGTGATGGTGTTGCTTACTCGCAAATGGCAATTCTTTATAGAACTAACGCTCTGACTCCAAGCATCGAAGCTGAGCTAAAGTCTCAGCGGGTTCCTTATGCAGTTATTGGTGGTTTGAAGTTCTATGAGAGAAAAGAAATCAAGGACGCTCTCGCTTACCTAACAGCCGTTTCTAATGGACGTAACGATGAAGCTGTTAGGAGAGTTATCAATGAACCTGGTAGGGGTATCGGCGATAAGACTGAACTTAAGATTGCTGAGCTAGCAAGAAAGAACGACATTAGCTTCAGAGAAGCGCTTTCCTATTCAACTGAACTAGGCCTAGGGCCAAAGCTCACAGAAGCAATTACAAAGTTTGCAAACCTTCTGGATTCCCTTGAGCAGATGTCGCACACTTCTAAAATCAGCGATGTCTTGATTGAAGCTTTGACAAGGTCTGGCTATCGCTATGGACTTGAGATGAGTCGAGACCCTCAGGATGAAGCGAGAGTAGAAAACCTTGATGCTCTAGTAGGTCAGGTAGTTGAGTATCAGCTAAGAAACCCAGAAGCCACGCTTGCTGATTACTTGGCGGAGATCACTCTGGCTGCAGCAGCAGATGAGATTGATGATGGCTCCGGGCAGGTGTCTCTAATGACCCTTCACACAGCCAAAGGTCTAGAGTATCCAGTTGTCTTCATCGCAGGTCTTGAGCAGGGAACTCTTCCACATATGCGCTCCTTCGAAGAAGTTGGCGGTCTAGCTGAAGAGCGGAGACTGTTCTATGTGGGAATCACTCGAGCCATGAGATTGCTGTATCTGACTATTGCTATGCAGAGAACCCTGTTTGGTCAGTTGAACTCAACAATGCCCTCTAACTTCTTGCTTGACATCCCTGCGGACCTCATTGATCTAAGAGGCGCAGAGCGAGAAACCCCTAGGTATCAACCTAGAGCTGTCGGGAGCGGCTATGACCGACCTGCCCGAGAGAAGAAGGTCTGGGACAACGCCATCACAACAGTCAGGAACAATGAGGGTCTCATCCTCTCTGTTGGAGACAAGGTCAAGCACGATGCTTTTGGGATTGGAACTGTTCTTGAGACCACAGGCGAGGGAGCCAGACAGACCGCTGAGATTAGATTCGAAAAGGTAGGCACTAAGCGCCTTATGGTGCGGGTAGCACCTATCGAGAGGCTCTAAACTGGTCTTTGGTGCACGCTCTTCAGTGCCCTTTTTGTGAATGGAATCATAAGTGGATTTATTTGAATATCAAGCCCGAGACATGTTCGAGGCTCACGGAGTCCCTGTTCTACAGGGCCTAATCGCAGACACCCCAGAGCAAGCAGCTGAAGCTGCGGCCAAGATTGGCGGCACTGTTGTTGTCAAAGCCCAGGTTAAAGCTGGTGGCCGAGGTAAAGCCGGTGGTGTGAAGTTAGCTCATAACCCTGAAGAGGCCAGAGCAGCTGCAGAGGCAATCTTGAAGTTGACCATCAAGGATCTTCCTGTCAATCGAGTAATGATTGCTCAGGGAGCTGCTATTGATAAGGAATACTACTTCTCAGTCTTGCTAGATCGCTCAAACCGCACATTCCTATCGCTTTGCAGCGTTGAGGGTGGCATGGAGATCGAGCAGCTAGCTGTTGAGCGTCCAGAGGCACTCGCCAAGATTCCGGTTTCCGCAGTGTCGGGTATCGACAAGGCAAAGGCTCGTGAGATTGCAATCGCTGGTGGAGATCGGAA
>CALFOB010000059.1 GCA_937919125.1 uncultured Micrococcales bacterium
GTAGCACTCTCGAATATGAGCTTCCTGATTTTGCATCCCTCAAGGAGGAGCATTACAAGGAAGCTTTCTATGAAGGAACGAGGGCACAACTTGATGAAGTAGAGGCGATCATCGCCTCAGGTGAGCCAACATTTGAGAACACGATTGTTGCCTTGGAGAAGAGTGGACAGATCCTCAACCGGATGCTGATGGTTTTCTACAACAAGTCTTCAAGCGACACAACAGATCGTTTAGATGAGATTGAAGAAGAACTAGCTCCTAAGCTTTCAGCCCACACAGATGCAATTGCATTGAACCAGGATCTATTCGGCAGAATCAAAGAGCTATACAGCAACCGCGATTCATTAGAGCTAAACAATGAAGACGCCTGGCTACTTGAGCGTTACTACATGGACTTCACCCACGCAGGTGCTCACCTAACTGATGCTCAGCGTGAAGAACTTACCAACCTTAACGAAGAGCTTTCCAAGCTAGAGACCCAGTTCGGTAAGAACCTGCTCACAGACACCAACGATTTAGGTGTTGTTGTTGATGATGTTGCTGAACTAGATGGTCTTTCAGAGAACGAGATTGCTGCATGTGCAGCAGCTGCCAAGGCTAGAGGACTAGAAGGTAAGTGGCTTGTTGGCATGGTGAACTTCACCGGACACCCACTTCTTTCAAGCATGAAGAACCGTGGCCTTCGTGAGCGCGTAATGAAGAACTCTCTTCTAAAGGGTGCTCGTAGCAATGACAACGACAACCGTCCAGTTATCTTGCAGATCATCAAGCTTCGCGCCAAGCGTGCAGAGCTATTCGGTGTAAAGACTCACGCTGAGCACGTGCTTCAAGACCGTAACGCTCAGAACCCTGAGAACGTCCACAAGATGCTCAAGCAGATTGCTCCAGCAGCAGTTAGAAACGCAAAGCTAGAAGGTGCAGATCTGCAGAAGGCAATCGATGCCAGCGGTGAAGGTTTCAACCTTGAGTCTTGGGACTGGGACTTCTACACAGAAGCAGTTCGTCTAGAGAAATACAACCTAGACACCTCAGCAATGCGTCCTTACTTTGAACTTGAAAGAGTTCTCCAAGATGGTGTTTTCTTTGCTGCTAACAAGCTCTTTGGAATCTCATTCAAGGAACGCAAAGACATCGTTACTTACCACCCAGATGCTCGTGCCTTTGAGGTATTCAATGAAGATGGCTCAAAGCTAGCTCTATTCATTGGTGACTTCTACACACGTGATTCAAAGCGTGGTGGAGCATGGATGAACAACCTAGTTGATCAGAACCACCTTCTAGGTCAGCTACCGGTTGTTGTGAACAACCTAAACGTTCCTAAGCCTCCAGCAGGTCAGCCAACACTATTGACCTATGACGAGATCACAACCTTGTTCCACGAGTTTGGTCACACCTTGCACGGAATTCTTTCTGATGTGAAGTATCCAAGATTCTCAGGTACAAGTGTTGAAAGAGACTTCGTTGAGTTCCCTTCACAGGTGAACGAGATGTGGCTAACCTGGCCAGAGGTTCTAGATAACTACGCAAGACACTATGAAACTGGTGAAAAGATTCCTCAGGAATGGGTGGATAACCTAAAGGCTTCTGCTGCATTCAATGAAGGTCACGCAACCACTTCATACATTGCAGCTGCGATTCTGGACCTTGCTTGGCACTCACTAGATGCTGATGCAACTGTTGCTGATGTTGAAGAGTTCGAAGCTAAAGCTATTGAGGCTTATGGCTTGAACTACTCCCCTGTGCCAACTAGATACCGTTCAACTTACTTCTCACACATCTTCGCTGGTGGATACTCTGCTGGTTACTACGGATACATTTGGTCCGAAGTTCTAGATGCTGACACCGTTGACTGGTTCAAGGAAAATGGTGGACTAACCAGAGCAAATGGAGATCACTTCAGAAACACATTGCTATCTCGCGGTGGATCTATCAACTCAATGCAGATGTTTAGAAACTTCAGAGGCCGCGATGCAACTATCGAGCCGCTACTAAAGCGCAGAGGTTTGCTCTAAGCCTTTGAACCTAAAGGTTTCTTTAGTTTGAAGAGTTGAATTACTAATAGCCCTACCAAGATTGCCCAGAATGCTGCTCCGATTGAGTAGAAAGAAATACCACTGGATGCAACGAGGAAAGTAATTACAGCTGGTAAGCGCTCTTTAGAATTTTCTACCATCACATTGAAGGCGTTGATAATTGTTGGCAGTAGGGCAAGACCGCTTGCTGCCAACAATAGATCTCTTGGGGTTTGATAAACAAAAGCCACTGCAATTCCCGTTAGTGCTGCGAAGATCCAGTAGACCACTCCTCCGCTAACTGAGGCAATCCAACGCTTGACCGGGTCTTTGTGAGCTTGCTCGTTGGCGTTTAGAGCTGCGGTAATGGCAGCTAGGTTCATCACAAAACCACCAAAGAATGATGCGATTGCGGTTGAAATTCCAGTTGTAGTCAAGACCGCTCTGAATGGCACTTGATAACCGTAGGACTTCATAATGGCTATGCCAGGTATGTTCTGGGCAGCCATGGTCACTAGATACAGCGGTAGAGCGATGGTGAAGATTGAAGCCAAACTAAAACTAGGTTGAACCACTTCAACAGTTATCAACCAGTCTGCGCTCGAAACTGACAAGCCCTGATTGAATCCAATCAAGGCGAAGGCCAAAACAATAGCAACAGGTGAAGCCCAAACTGGAGCAAGCCAGTAAAGAAGTAGCCAGGTAGCAATTACCGGTAATACCAATAACGGATACTCGGCACTTGCTGCGAACGGCGCCACACAAAAACTAAAAATAACTCCAGCCAACATCGCGCTAGCAATTGATTTAGGAATGGCAGAGACAATTTCGCCTAGCTTAGGCCACAAGCCAGTCAATGCTAGGAGTAGGCCACAAACAAGAATTCCGCCCATTGCATTGTTGAAACCAATTCCTGAGACAGAAGAACCTGCAAGTAAAGCCGCTCCTGGTGTTGACCAGACGATGGACAACGGCATCTTGAACTTCCAGCTGAGAACAATTGAAAGTGCGCCATAGGCGACCAGCAAGATCGCAAGCATTGATACAGATTGTTCTTTGGTAGCACCAATAGCTACACATGCACTTAGAAAGATTCCTGTTGATGCTGCTACCCCAGTTACGCTGGCAACTGTTCCAGCAATTATTGGAGCTCTCAGATCAGAGCTGGCTTTAGCCAATTACTAAGCCGACTTTTCTTGTCTTGATGCCTTGATTGGAACAACAACGGCCTGTTCGGTTCCAGCAACAACTTCTTTAGTGATTCGAACCAAACCTTGAACTGGGCTTCCTGGAATCTCAAACATGATTTGACCAAGAGTCTCTTCAAGAATTGAACGTAGACCGCGAGCACCAGTTTCTCGTTTGATTGCTTCTTCAGCAATTGCCTCTAGTGCTTCGTGATCAAACTCAAGTTCGAAGCCATCAATTTCAAACATTCTTTGATACTGCTTGATCAAAGCATTCTTAGGTTCAGCAAGAATCTGAATCAATGCTGGCTTATCTAGCGGTGTGACAGCAGCTAGCACCGGAAGACGACCGATGAATTCTGGAATCAAACCAAACTTGCGAAGATCTTCAGGTTGAACCTGAGTAAAGATATCGGTTTCTTCTTCTTTGTTTCTGATCTCAGAACCGAAACCGATTCCCTTCTTACCAACACGAGATTGAACAATTGATTCAAGGCCAGCAAAGGCACCTGCAACGATAAACAAAATGTTGGTTGTGTCCAGAGAAATGAATTCCTGCTGCGGGTGCTTACGTCCACCCTGAGGAGGAATTGAAGCAACTGTTCCTTCACGTGGCTTAATTGGTTTCCGTTCAGAATTCTTGACCATGACTTCTGGTACAGGAATCATGACTTCAAGCTTCTCGCATTACGGTCCAATGAAACAAGGTACTGTTGCGAAACGTCAAAACGGTGTGTTGATTTCTATGGTTCAAGGTACTGGCCTTGGCTATGCATTGTTCACATTGCAGGACCGTGGTCGTCTATTTGCTAAACCTCAGTTAGAAGTTTACGAAGGTATGATCATTGGTATTAACTCTCGTTCAGATGACATGACAGTTAACCCAACTAAAGCAAAACAGTTAACAAACGTACGTGCTTCTGGTACTGATGATGCGTTGACTCTTGTTCCTGCTGTTGAATATACG